>NZ_JAFLMX010000081.1:0-21724 GCF_017849675.1 Alteromonas sp. AO-Serp | reverse complement strand
ATTTCCGCGAGCACGGGGGAAGCCGCCATAGACGCAGCCAAAGTAAGTGCCAGAAGAATTCCAGTAACCACATTCATGGAAGAGCCCAAGTTGTTGTTATCATGGCTTGTAAACAACCAGAAACTACAAGCGATAGTGTGTTCGTTATTTAAGCATAGCTGCAAAAAATAAATGATGAAAATATTCTTTACTGTTTTTTATATGTTTCGTTGATTTTGCTAGCCAAATAAAAAACGCCGCTAGTTTATACCAACACTTTTTTGCAAAGCGTTATAAAAACTGAGCGGCGTATTTAAAAGCGTTATTTGGTTATCGAATTAAATCGATGCTTTTAACGCTTCTGCTTTATCTGTTGCTTCCCATGGGAATTCGTCACGACCAAAGTGACCGTACGCAGCCGTTGGGCGATAAATAGGGCGCTCAAGGTCTAGCATTTGAATAAGTCCATACGGGCGTAGGTCGAAATGTTCACGGACCAGTGCCACTAATGTTTTCTCATCTACCACACCTGTACCGAAGGTATCGATGCTGATAGACGTTGGCTCTGCCACACCGATTGCATAAGACACTTGGATTTCACAGCGCTTAGCAAGTCCTGCTGCAACAATGTTCTTAGCAACGTAACGACCCGCGTATGCTGCACTGCGGTCTACTTTTGATGGATCTTTACCAGAGAACGCGCCACCACCGTGACGGGCCATACCACCGTAAGTATCAACAATGATTTTACGACCTGTTAAGCCACAGTCGCCCATTGGACCACCGATAACGAATCGTCCCGTTGGGTTAATGTGAAAGCGTGTATTTCCATCAATCCATTCACTAGGCAGCACTGGCTTAATAATTTCTTCCATTACCGCTTCGCGAACTGTTTCAGTGCTTACTGAATCACAGTGCTGGGTTGAAAGCACAACCGCGTCGATGCCAACAGGCTTGTCGTTTTCATATTTGAAAGTAATTTGGCTTTTAGCATCTGGGCGTAACCAGTCTAGCTTACCAGATTTACGCACTTCGGCTTGTTTTTGAACAAGGCGGTGAGAGTACGTGATTGGCGCAGGCATTAGTACGTCAGTTTCGTCACTAGCGTAGCCAAACATTAGACCTTGGTCACCAGCACCTTGTTCTTCAAGGCTTGCGCGATCAACACCTTGATTTATGTCAGGTGACTGTTTGCCAATAGCATTTAATACCGCACATGAATCAGCGTCGAAGCCCATATCTGAGTGCGTGTAGCCAATTTCTTTAACTGTTTTTCGGGTAAGCTCTTCAATATCTACCCATGCAGAGGTAGTTACTTCACCACCCACTAAAACCATACCGGTTTTTACATACGTTTCGCAGGCCACCCGAGCGCGAGGATCTTGTTCTAAAATAGCGTCAAGAACCGCATCTGAGATCTGATCAGCAATTTTGTCCGGATGTCCTTCAGACACTGACTCGGATGTGAATAAATGCGTGGCCATAAATGCTCCGTAAGCGTTAAATTATCAAAATAGTCGTATATTGTACTAAAACAAGTTATAAATACCAGTCTTTACTTCTAGACGTCTAAAAGTCTCTTCGTTACGAATAGTTGACACAACCCGATCACTTATAGGGTTATTCAGGTCGTAATTGTCGAAGTTAATGATGTATTTGTAAAACTAGGCGTCAGATATAACTGTTTTTGCTGTAATGGGAATACGTGATGGTCAGGGTATAGACCATTTTTTACTATGACTTTCGCTATTGGCAATGAAAACCCATTGAACTGAAAGGTGGCATAGGTAAGAATAACGCCACATTCATTCGTATAAAGAAGTAGAGCGAACGCCTTACCTCTACGCTCGTCTAGCTTGCCTAGCCCGCTAAGATACGAAACAAAAGATACAAAATAAATCAGGAGACAACATGCCCTCTCGTCGTGAACTCGCCAATGCAATCCGTGCATTAAGCATGGATGCCGTTCAACAAGCTAAATCTGGTCACCCAGGTGCCCCAATGGGGATGGCTGATATCGCACAGGTACTATGGGGTGATTTCTTATCACACAACCCTGCAAACCCATCTTGGGCTAACCGCGATCGCTTTGTGCTTTCAAATGGTCACGGCTCGATGCTGTTGTACTCTCTTCTTCACCTATCAGGCTACGAACTGCCAATTGAAGAGTTAAAGAATTTCCGCCAATTGCATTCAAAAACGCCAGGCCATCCAGAATATGGCTATGCGCCAGGTGTTGAAACGACCACTGGCCCACTAGGCCAAGGTATCAGTAATGCTGTGGGCATGGCGCTTGCCGAAAAAGTACTAGCTGCACAATTTAACAAAGATGGTCACACTATTGTTGACCACCACACCTACGCATTCCTAGGTGACGGCTGCTTAATGGAAGGTATCTCACACGAGACCTGTTCACTAGCCGGTACGCTAGGCCTTGGTAAGCTTATCGCGTTTTGGGATGACAACGGCATTTCAATTGATGGTGAAGTGGAAGGTTGGTTCACCGACGATACACCAGCACGCTTCAAGAGCTATGGTTGGGAAGTGATCGATGGCGTTGACGGGCACGATGCAGAGCAAGTAAAAGCCGCTATTGAAAAGGCACAGGCGAATACTGCGCAGCCTACGCTTATTTGTTGTAAAACCACCATTGGTTTCGGTTCACCTAATAAAGAAGGTACCGAGTCTTGTCACGGTGCACCACTAGGTGAGGACGAAATTGTCGCTACTCGCGAGAAGCTTGGCTGGAGCCATGGCGCGTTCGAAATTCCAGACGATATTTACGCTGGTTGGGATGCTAAAGAGAAAGGTTCAAACGCGGAAAGCGCGTGGAATGACGCTTTCGCTGCATACGAAGCCGCCTACCCAGAGCTTGCAGCAGAATTCAAACGCCGTGTAAATGGCGAGTTACCAGCAGATTTCAGCGACAAAGCAGACGCTATCATCGCTGAACTTCAAGCTAACCCACAAAATATCGCGTCACGTAAAGCGTCACAAAATGCACTGAATGCGTTTGGTCCGCTACTTCCTGAACTATTAGGCGGCTCTGCTGACCTTGCAGGTTCTAACCTTACTATTTGGGAAGGCAGCAAAGGTGTTGAAGCAAACGATGCCTCAGGTAACTACATTTATTACGGTGTACGTGAGTTTGGTATGTCGGCCATGATGAATGGTATTGCCCTTCACGGTGGCTTTAAGGCATACGGTGCAACTTTCCTAATGTTTATGGAATATGCACGCAACGCGGTACGTATGGCAGCGCTAATGAAGCAGCCTGCAATTTTCGTTTACACCCACGATTCAATTGGTCTAGGTGAAGACGGCCCAACTCACCAGCCAGTAGAGCAGGTGGTAGCGCTACGAGCAACGCCTAACCTTGATAACTGGCGTCCTTGTGATCAGGTTGAGTCTGCTGTGTCGTGGAAGTCTGCTATTGAGCGCACTGACGGCCCAACAACGCTTATCTTCACGCGTCAAGGCTTAGCGCAGCAAGAAAGAACGGCTCAACAAGTTGCTGATATCGCGAAAGGCGGTTACGTACTTAAAGACTGTGAAGGTACGCCAGAGCTTATTCTTATCGGTACTGGTTCTGAGGTTCAGCTAGCCGTTGAAGCCGCAGCGAAACTAACCGAGCAAGGCAAAGCCGTTCGCGTAGTGTCTATGCCATCAACTGACGTATTCGACCGTCAGTCTGCTGATTACCGTGAAAGCGTACTGCCTTCTAGCGTTGTTAAACGCGTAGCGGTTGAAGCGCTGTCTAAAGATAGCTGGTACAAGTACGTTGGCTTTAATGGCGCTATCGTGGGCATGGACACCTTTGGTGAATCTGCACCTGCTGGCGACCTGTTTAAGCACTTCAACATTACCACTGACGCTGTAGTAGAGGCAGCACTGTCTCTGTAAGAGGTAATAGATAAGCCTATGGTAAATATTGCCATAAATGGGTTTGGTCGTATTGGTCGTAACGTGTTGCGCGCGCTGTATGAAAGCGGGCGCAACAACGAATTTAACGTGGTGGCCATTAACGACATTGCTAAACCCGAAGGCATAGCACATTTACTTAAATACGATACCGCCCACGGGCGGTTCCGTTTTGATGTGGCCTTAGAAAATAACACGCTAAATGTCGCGGGCGACGATATTACACTGCTCGCGATAAGCGATATTAAAGACCTACCCTGGAAAGACTTGGGCGTTGATATTGTGCTTGAGTGTACGGGCAAGTTTGATGACAGAGCATCGGGGCAAGCACATTTAGATGCCGGCGCTGGCAAAGTGCTTTTCTCGTCACCCGGGTCACCAGATTTAGACAATACGGTCATTTTCGGAACCAATGAAGACACGTTGACCAGTGAACAAAAATTAGTCTCCAACGGCTCTTGCACCACAAACTGCATTGTTCCTGTTATCCAAGCGCTAGACGCTGCGTTCGGTGTTGAAAGTGGTACGATCACAACCATTCACGCGTCTATGCATGACCAGCAAGTTATCGACGCCTATCACGAAGATTTGCGCAGAACCCGTGCTGCAAGTCAGTCGATTATTCCCGTTGATACCCGACTTGCTGCCGGTATAGAGCGCATTCTGCCTAAGTTTGCGGGAAAATTTGAAGCCATTGCGGTTCGAGTGCCAACTATCAATGTTACTGCCATGGATTTAAGTGTAACGCTTCAATCTAAGGTAACGATTGAGCAAGTGAACCAAGCCCTTCGCAATGCAAAAGCGGGGCGTTTACAGGGCATTTTGGACTACACCGAAGAGCCTTTGGTGTCGGTAGATTTCAATCACGACCCTCACTCGTGTATTGTAGATGGCACACAAACAAGAGTCAGTCACAAACAACTGGTTAAAACACTAGTATGGTGTGACAACGAATGGGGTTTTGCAAACCGTATGCTCGATACCGCAAAAGTGATGTTCGACGCAAAATAAAGCATTGATGCTGCCAAGGGTTGGTAGCACCAGCCCGCGCAGCTTTCACAGTTAATTTGAGCGTGTCTTACCTTCAAAACTCGCTCTACTGAATTTAAATTAACATAGGAAAGACGATGGCAATTCCAAGCATGAGCGATATGGCCCTAAAAGGTCAGCGCGTATTAATTAGACAAGATTTAAACGTGCCGGTAAAAGACGGCAAAGTAACTTCTGATGCGCGTATCAAAGCATCAATCCCTACGATTAAAGCAGCCCTAGACGCAGGTGCGGCAGTTATGGTGATGTCTCACCTTGGTCGTCCTACTGAAGGCGAGCCTGCAGACGAATTCTCTCTTCAACCTGTTGTTGATTATCTTAATGACGCCCTAGACGTACCAGTTAAGCTTGTAAAAGATTACTTAGATGGCGTGGAGCTTGCAGACGGCGAATTAGTTATCCTTGAAAACGTACGTTTTAATAACGGCGAAAAGAAGGACGACGAAACGTTAGCAAAACAGTACGCAGCACTTTGCGATATCTTTGTTATGGATGCGTTCGGTACTGCTCACCGCGCACAAGCGTCTACTCATGGCGTTGCTAAATTTGCACCAAAAGCCTGTGCTGGCCCATTACTTGCTGCAGAATTAGACGCACTTGGCAAAGCGCTAGACAACCCTAAGCGTCCAATGGTTGCTATTGTGGGTGGCTCTAAAGTATCTACCAAGTTAACGGTACTCAAAACACTTGCTGAAAAAGTTGACCAGCTGATTGTTGGTGGCGGTATTGCCAACACTTTCATTGCTGCTCAAGGCCATAATGTAGGTAAGTCACTAGTAGAGATGGACCTTACCGAGCAAGCCACGCAGCTTATGAATGAAGCACAGGCGAATGGCGGTAATATTCCAGTACCTACAGATGTGGTCGTGGGCAAAGCGTTTGATGAGAATACCGAAGCGACGCTAAAAGTAGTCAGTGACGTTGCCGACGACGATATGATTTTTGATATTGGTCCAGACTCTTCAAAGGCGTTAGAGGACATTATCAAGAACGCGGGAACCATTGTATGGAATGGCCCTGTAGGCGTATTTGAATTTGAACAGTTCAGTGCTGGAACAAAAGCGCTGTCTGAAGCGATTGCGGCAAGCGACGCATTCTCAATCGCAGGTGGTGGTGATACACTAGCAGCAGTTGATAAATACGGGATTGCCGATAAGGTCTCTTATATTTCAACAGGTGGTGGCGCGTTCCTAGAATTCTTGGAAGGAAAAACACTACCAGCGGTAGCAGTACTAGAAGAAAAAAATAAATAAGCCTCAACGCTGCACATTAAAGCAGCGTTTTATAGCGCTAGAGAGTTCATAGAAGCTCCTAAAAGCTAAGGCCTAGTACAAATGTTGCCCCACTATGTGTCACGCTCAGTAACAGCATTTTGAGCGTGACCATTTAATCGGAAACGATTACATCTGCGAAACAGTGAAGTACGCAGATATAAATACCAATCTTATTACAGATGTGTTTACTTAAGGTGTCGGCGTGCCGTGTCTGAGACAAACAGATCTTTAATAGAATTGGTATAACAATAAACCCTACACCTGTCTATTAAGGCAGTAATATACAAAAGGAGTGTTGCAATGGCATCACAAGCTCAGCAGGCAATGCTGGATAAACTGAAGACGCAAACCGGTTTTATTGCAGCGTTAGATCAAAGCGGCGGTAGTACCCCTAAAGCGTTGCGCTTATATGGCATCGAAGAGTCAGAGTACAGCTCAGACGAAGAGATGTTTAATCTTGTTCACGAAATGCGTACACGCATTATCACCAGCACCCCTTTTAGCGGCGAGCGCGTTCTTGGCGCAATCTTGTTTGAAAACACCCTTGATAGAGAAATTGAAGGCATGTCTTCTGCACACTACCTGTGGCAGAAAAAGCGTGTTATTCCTTTCTTAAAGGTAGATAAAGGACTAGCTGAAGAAAGCAATGGCGTTCAAGTAATGAAGCCAATGCCTGGTCTTGATGCACTGCTAGCTAAAGCGGTAGCGCAAGACGTGTTTGGCACTAAGATGCGAAGTGTTGTTAAGCTTGCGAATCACCAAGGTATTAAAGATGTTGTTGCTCAGCAATTTGAAGTGGGTAAACAAATCTTAGCCGCAGGCCTTGTTCCGATTATCGAGCCAGAAGTAGACATCCACAGCCCACAAAAAGCGGAAGCTGAAGCTCTTCTTAAATTAGAGATCCTAACGCAGCTAAACCTTCTAAACGAAGGCCAGGAAGTTATGCTCAAGCTAACGCTTCCAACAGAAGCTAATTTCTACAAAGAGCTTGTCGATCACCCTCGTGTACTTAAAGTAGTGGCGCTATCTGGCGGCTATAGCCGTGAAGAAGCAAATGCGAAACTGGCAGAAAACCAAGGTATGATTGCGAGCTTCTCTCGCGCATTGACTGAAGGCGTTTCTGCAAAGCAGTCTCAAGAAGAATTCGAGGCAACGCTAGATAAAGCGATTGAAGATATTTACCAAGCCTCTAAGGCGTAATCTTCCCTTTTGTCAGCACTTCTAAAGAGCGCCTAATGGCGCTCTTTTTCGTTACGAGTTCTTTTGAAGTATTGTGACACCTTCAACTTAATAAGCTCATCTTTACAACCTTGCTAAATGGATGCCTCTGGGGATTTAAGGTCTTTACTAATACTTTTATATGTGGCTATAAAATACGCCCGCCCACAACACACAGGCAATAACGATGGATAGAAAAACGCCTGCTGATGCCAAGTCTTTTGCTAACCCTGATAGGGCATGAAACTCTGTACCTATTCTGTCGATGGTGACTTCAATTGCCGTATTGATGATTTCCGCAAATAAAATGAAAAAAATGGAAGACATTAAAATTGCACGTTCAAGAAAAGGAATTGACCAAAAAGCAAGAACCACGAATGCCACAGCGGCTAGACTGAGTTCTTGTTTAAATGCAGCTTCGTTCTTAGTAAGCCAGCTAAACGCTCGAAGTGAATTCTTTAGAGCCTTAAATACTCGACGCAGGCCTTTTGGTTTGTTACTTGGGTCGAAGTGCGAGGTGGTACTAACCACGGGGTTTGATTCATTTAGGCTTCGCATTGTTTAAAGATATCCATAGTAGGTTGGTAAGTAATACTCTTTACACTTGATAAACCAAGTAACGTGTCAAACAAGTTGTCTTGAGAGTAAGGGTGGTTGGCCAGGTTTTTAATACAATTTCGGTAGCCTGAATCTTCAAACTTCGACGCCCAAAAAAGCATAGGAATGTGAGTTTGTTCTTGCGGTGCAATTTGATAAGGGAATCCATGCAGGTAGAGTCCTTTTTCACCCAAAGATTCACCGTGATCAGACAGGTATAGCATGGAAGCGTTTGGCACATTTTTTAATGTATTAACAATCTCTCCAAGTACATAGTCAGTGTACGCAATGGTATTGTCATACGTGTTGATAAGCGCCTGCGAATCACAGTTTTGAATATCACTTCTAGGACAGTCGGGAGAGAATTTGGCAAATTCAGCGGGGTATCTTCGATAGTAGGTAGGGCCGTGAGAGCCTATCATATGAAGAACAATAACCCTGTTAGTTGTCGCAGGTGATGACAAAACGTCCTTCAAAAGCTCGTTGAGTAAAACATCGTAGCAAAAATCACCGTCACATAAACTAGAGTCTCGGGATGGGTCAAATGCAATAGTTTCAACTCTTTTGCACACCCCCTTGCAGCTACTATTATTGTCTATCCATGTCACGTCAGCGCCAGCCCGATGTATGATATCAAGCACATTATCCTGACTTTCCGCAATGCGAACATCATAGCTTTGCCTTGAAAGTCGAGAAAACATACAGGGTACTGACACCGCAGTAGCGGTCCCGCATGAGGTCACGTCGTTGAAACTTACCGCGCCTATGTCGTTCATAAAGGGCGTAGTGTTTCTGCTATAGCCATTACTGGCAAATTTGTCTGCCCTTGCTGTTTCTCCAACAACCAGTACAGTCGTAGAAGGCAAAGCGTTATTTCTATTTATTATAGAAGGTGTCTTGTCCAGTACCTTGTAAGGAAGTGGTGGATAAAAGTAGGTATCTCTGAGATATTTGTAGCCAGAATCGTAAAATGCATAAGGGATAATATACTTGGCCAAATCTTTGTTATTTCTACCCACCGCAGCATAGTCTTTATAAAGGCCAGCAGCGATAACGATTATTCCAACCACTGCTAATACGTTGAGCTTAAGTAAGTGCTTAACTCTAGCAACTAATTTTCCATTAATTTCCTGATTAAAGACGGCAACAACGGGCACCAATCCTAACAAGAAGAAAAAGAGTAAAAGCGTTGAGTTTAGATAGGCAAATGCTTCACCAGAATTGGTCTCCATCACATTTTGAATCATACTCTTATCAAATATCACGCCGTAAGCGACCGTACCGTATAAAAGAAGTGAACTGACTAACAGCGTCACTGCCACGGTCAATCTTGGCAAAAGAATGGCGCCTAATAGGCTAAGGGCGATGATATTGAAAAAGGTAAGCAACAATGGAACGGACAGAAAAAATATCCACTGGCCTACTGAAGTTGGCGACACAGCGTGATAGACATTTGAAATAAAAGGGTAGTTGAAAACCAGCGTTATTAAGACTGATGCTATAAAAACAAAATTGGCTAATGAAGGGTTTAAATTTAACGAACGTGGAAATTTCAAAGTCAGTTCTCTTGTGTACTACTTGCAGCACAAGATAACTTTCAAAACTTAAATAAAGCTTAAGCAAAACTTTGGGATTAGCGTTAATGGGAATTTTTATATAGAACCAACAATTCCAGATGGTTTCCCATTGCAACCACTTGTTATACATAGAGAAACGGCGTGAAGTTGTACAAAAAGCTTCCTAGGCCGTCACTTTCTATCGTTAATTAATTCAATATTATTCTCGCCTTCAGTTTATCTTAAGATTGAGATCATAACCTTAGCGAGGAATAAAAATCGACCAATGAAACATGAGAATACTCCTTATAGAAGATTCATTGTCTTTGAGAAATAGCCTGAGCTTAGGTCTAGAAAAACTTGGCCATTCAGTTGATTTAGCTGCCACAGGGCCCGATGGTTTGAGTATGGCGCTTCTTGGTAGCTACGACATTATTGTATTAGACCGCATGCTGCCAGAACTCGACGGGATGGCTATCTTGAAAACGCTAAGAAAAAGACGGGTAGAGACCAAGGTGCTCATTTTGTCTGCACGTGCCGAACCTGAAGAGAAAGTTGAAGGCTTGTTAGCAGGCGCTGATGATTATCTATCTAAGCCTTTTTCATTTGAAGAGTTGTCAGCGCGACTTCTCAGTTTGATGAGACGGGGCGTAACAAACTGTATTAACGATCAAATTACTATTAATGGATTGATATTGGATATTCAGGCCAAGTCTTTTTTATTTGGAGAGCAGGCGATTAGTTTAACGCCGAATGAATATCGCATAGTAGAGTGCATGTTCCTAAACAAAGGCAAGGTCGTCACATCAGAAAAATTAAGTGAATTTATTTCCGGTAGTTATGACTATATCTCAAAAAATGCAATTGAAGCGCACCTCTCTTCAGCGCGAAAAAAAGTAAGGGCATGTGGCGCTACACTCCCCATCAAAAGTAAGCGAGGATTTGGCTACGTAGTGGTGGAAGGCGATGAAGTCAATACGTAAAACCTTAACGCGGCGCCTTTCTATCACTATTTCTTTGCTGGTGATTGTCGTTTTACTCGCTGCAGATATCGGAGTTGATACCTGGGTCCAAAGAGAGTTTAACCAAGGTTTAAAAGCCAAAGTTGGCATGCTTCAAAGCTTAGTTAATGAAGATTTAGACGGCGTTGAGTTTGAGTTCGCCGGCGAGTATTTCCCTGAGTTCGAGGGTGCCTCTTCTCCAGAATACTTTCAATTGTGGTACAAAGGGCAGATTTTCGAAAAGTCGGAATCCCTTGCACTGTACACTGTCGACGAGCTGCCGTTTGAAAACTTAAGTTTAAACGAGGCGGTGATTAACGACATAACGCTGCCAGACGGTCGCTCTGGGCGTATTATTCACACCAAATACGTGCCTCAAATTGACTCTGAAGACCGCGAAGCATTCTATAGCGTCAGAGGCGAAGTGCAGCGCGACCCCATGGTTATCGCATATGCAACCTCCACTGAGCTGTTGAATTTCACTCTTTGGTTTATCGATATCGCGTTTTTAGTGGCGCTTATTGTAATTCCGTTAATGGTAAGGTTCGTCGTGCGCAACACGGTGTCTTACGCCTTGGCACCACTTGATGCATTGAACAACAATATAAGAACTCTAAGGTTTACTGCCACAGACAAGCACGAAGCATTCTCTACAAACGTTTCAGAACTAGAACCAATCGTCAGCAGCTTGAACCATTTTATAAACGATAACTACGCACTATACCTTAGAGAGAAAAGACTTACCTCTGACATTGCTCACGAACTTAAAACGCCGGTTTCCGAACTTATCAATCTGGCGGAAGTTGCCATGAAGTTTCCAGGAGAGGAGCGACTCGAAAAAGATTTTAAACCGCAGATTCTTCGCATTGGTATGCGAATGAAAAACATCATTTCCGGTTTGATGTTAATCCAAAAGCACAGTGCCAAGCAGACTCAATTAAACGACCTTATTAATATTGAAGAGCTCGTCGCCCAAGTTGTTGCAAGCAAAGCGGTAGATAATATTAATGTGGTTGCGAAAGAAAGGAGCGACGTGGTTATTCACTCTAACCGAATTGCGGTAGAGTCTATATTTAGCAACTTGTTAGACAACGCTATCGAGCATGGAAAGCATTGTGAGCCGATTAGCGTGTATATAGGTAAAACACCATCAGGGCAGGCCCAAATAGAAGTGACAAATACAACACACACTGAAATTGATGAAAGTGATTTGAGACATATGTTTGAACCCTTGTGGCAAAAGGATGCATCACGTACGTCAGAAGACAACTTTGGCCTAGGGCTATCAATAGTAAGTGCATTGTGCGGAGCAATTGGGGCAGCCGTGACGGTAGATAAGTTGGACCACAACCACATCTCTTTTTCTGTGACTTTCAAAAAGGCCTCTTAAAAACGCGTGCTGTTAAAATGCGCTATTGCTTGCAGTAAAAAAATATGACGTACACTGCCTCACTCAGGAATTCTGAGTTTGTTTGTGACAAATACGTGCAACCGTTTATTGCCTGCGTTTACTAGCAAGAATGTTTCTTGTAAAAGCGTAATCGCCTGTGTAGCATAACGCCGCAATTTTCCTTATATAATTGAATTTCTGGAATAATCATCGGTGAATAATCATCAGTACATGAAGCAGTACACCATATACGCATTAATTGCGTTGTTGTTTACTTGCTTATCTGGACTTAAACAGGATTACAAGCCGATCACGTTCAAGCATCATTTTGATGCTTCTATCTCAGAATATTCCTTTGAATTTGATACTGAGGAAAGTGCGCCGGAAGAGCCCGTCCCGCCACAAAATGTTGTGCTGGATTACATTACGGACTCCTTCACGGATACCGCAAAACCACGTCCGCGTGGGCTTTTCAAAACATCCCTTAACTACGCAACGCCGTTAACCCGAGCGCCGCCTATTGCTTAGTTTTTTAGGTTTAGCGGTTATTGGCTACCTAAAAAACACGTTAATTCGATATTCCTAACAACGCACCAGCGCTTTGCTGGATGTTTTTGCGTGCTTAATTATCAGCGGTGAACCTATTTGCTGAAAGCGCGCTAGTGGCATGCTGTCTTTTTATAAGGCATGTCACGATTAGCCTTTTTATTACGAATTTACATTATGAGCAAAAAAGCACTTCTTGCAGTAAGCATTGTTTCCGCACTTTTAGGTGGTTGTGGACATGAAGAACATGCTGCGCATCACGAAAAACTTCAATTCAACGTTACTCATCCTATCGTACAAGACACAACGCTGGTAAAAGAGTACGTCAGTCAGATACGTGCCATTCAACATATTGAAGTTAGAGCTATGGAAAAAGGCTATCTTCAATCGACCTTTGTTGATGAGGGACAAACGGTAGAACGTGGTCAGCCCATGTTCAAAATAATGCCGAACGTATATGAAGCTGAACTACACCGCGCTGAAGCCGAGGCTAAAGCGGTCGAGATGGAGTACAAAAATACAAAGTCGCTTGTTGAACAAAACATTGTTTCTCCTAACGAACTTGCCGTCATAGAAGCACAGCTTCAAAAAGCTCAGGCTGAAGTTGAACTGGCAAAGACTCACTTAGCATTCACAGATATCAAAGCGCCGTTCACAGGCAAAATGGACCGACTGGAAGCTCGAACGGGAAGTTTGCTTGATGAGGGCGAACTGCTCACCACATTGTCTGATATCAGCACAATGTGGGTGTATTTCAATGTGCCTGAATCAGAGTATTTAAAGTACGCGCAGAACAGCGCATCAAATGATCAAACGTCAGTGCGATTAAAGCTTGCCGATGGCAGTATTTACGCGCATCAAGGCGTGATAGATGCCATTGAAGCTGATTTTGATAATCATACCGGTACCATTGAAATGCGTGCGTCTTTCCCTAACCCAGACCAACTGCTAAGACATGGGCAAACCGGTAATGTCATGGTGGATATTGCCTATCCGGATGCTTTAGTTATTCCTCAGAAAGCCACATTCGAAATTCTCGATCAAAGCTTTGTATATGTGCTGGATAGCGAGAACAAGTTAGCAACCCGCCACATTAACATCGCTGCAGAACTCCCTAACATCTATCTGGTTTCAGACGGACTAGCGCCGGACGACACTATTTTGATTGAAGGACTGCGAAGAGTTTCGAACGGCGATGAGATAGAGCCTGAACTTATTTCAGCCAGCGACACATTAGCTGAACTGTCATTGCACGCAGAATAAGGGGGCGCTATGTTTGGAGTTTTTATTAAACGTCCAGTGATGGCCATCATGTTATCGCTGATGATTATATTTTTGGGCGTGTTGTCGGTGTTTAGCCTACCCACGTCACAGTTTCCAGATATTGCTCCGCCGCGAGTGCTTATTTCTCTGGCATATCCCGGTTCGAGCGCTGATGTATTGGTGAAGTCATCGCTGGTTACCATTGAGCGTTCAATCAACGGTGTGCCGGGCATGAAGTACATCGTGTCTGATGCGACCAGCGCGGGTGAAGCCACCATTCAAGTTATCTTCGATTTAGATGTAGATCCGAATCAGGCGCTCATTAATGTGAAAACGCGGCTTGACCAGATCATGAACCGGCTGCCCCAGCTCGTGCAGTTAGAAGGGGTGGTACTAGAGCGGGTTCAGCCTAGCATGTTGATGTACATAAACGTTTATAGCACGGACGAAACGGCTGATGAAAAGTTTCTGTACAACTATTCCAATATCAACCTTATCCCCGAGATACAGCGGGTAAACGGTATTGCCAGTGCAAAAATATTGGGAAGTCGCCAGTACGCCATGCGAATTTGGTTAAAGCCTGATCGCATGCGTGCTTACAATGTTTCTGTAGATGAGATCATGGAATCGATAGACGAGCAAAGCTTGATTGGACGCCCTGGACGACTTGGCAGAAGCTCAGGCATTACTGCTCAGTCCAAAGAATACGTGCTTATTTACGAAGGACGTTACGACGAGCCTGAAGAATATAAAAATATCATTATTCGCGCCGATTCCGACGGTCGCTTGCTCAAATTAGGTGATATTGCCGATGTTGAGTTAAGTAGTGAATTCTTCGATATTTACTCAAACAAAGACGGGTATCCTTCCGCTGCGATAGTGCTAAAGCAGAACTATGGAAGCAGTGCCAACGAGGTTATTTCTCAGGTGAAAGCCACTATGGCTGAACTAGAAAAAACGTTTCCAGAAGGCATGAAGTACGAAATCAACTACGATGTTTCTAAGTTTCTAGATGCCTCTATTGAACAAGTGCTGCATACCCTGTTTGAAGCCTTTATTTTGGTTTCCTTGGTGGTGTTCATCTTTCTGGGTGACTGGCGTTCCACACTTATCCCGCTTCTTGCTGTGCCGGTTTCACTGGTTGGAACGTTTTTCTGCATGCAGGCCACAGGGGTGAACATAAATCTTATTACTCTGTTCGCTCTCGTATTAGCGATAGGGATTGTGGTAGATAACGCTATTGTTATCGTGGAGGCCGTTCACGCGAAGATGGAAGAAAGCAGCAGCCTAACCCCTTATATGGCGACCCAACAAGTACTGGGTGAAATGGGGGGAGCTATTATCGCAATTACACTGGTGATGACGGCGGTTTTTGTGCCCCTTATTTTTATGACGGGCCCGGTAGGTGTCTTCTATCGCCAGTTCTCTATTACCATGTCATCGTCAATTATCATCTCGTGTATTGTGGCGCTTTCATTAACGCCAGTGCTGTGTGCGATGTTGCTTAAAAACCCTCATTCACACACAAGAAAGGCAACGCCATTAAGCAAGTTTATTGATGGATTTAACCATTATTTCAATAAGTTAACCGGTCGTTATACAGGCATTATTAAAGCTATCGTTACACGCCGGAGTGTTACTGTAGTGCTGCTTGCGGGCTTTGTGGTAAGTACCTTTGGCGTTAATCAGGCATTACCTACAGGCTTTATTCCCGGTGAAGACCAAGGGCAAATCTATGCCATCATTCAAACACCGCCAGGCAGTACCCTTGAAGCGACGAATACAGTAGCGCGAGAGCTGCAAAGCTTGGCGCTGGACGTTGAAGGCGTCTCCTCGGTATCCTCGCTTGCTGGCTATGAAATTCTCACGGAAGGACGAGGTTCAAATGCTGGTACCTGCTTGATTAATCTTGAAGATTGGGCTAATCGCGAACAGTCGGTACGTGACATCATTGAAGAACTGGAAGCCAAGACACACCACTTAGGAGCAGTGATTGAGTATTTCGAACCGCCTGTTGTGCCGGGTTATGGCGCGTCTTCGGGGTTATCATTTCGTTTACTCGATAAGACCAACACTACCGACTATCAAGAGTTCGACCAAATCAACAAAGCCTTCATGGAAGAGCTTGGTAAACGTGATGAGCTAAAAGGTTTATTCACGTTTTACGCGGCCGATTATCCTCAATACAAAATTGAGATAGATAACCAAGCTGCAATGCAGAAAGGGGTATCTATTGGCGCGGCCATGGAGAATTTGAATATTCTTATTGGTAGTACTTATGAGCAAGGCTTCACGCGCTTTAATAACTTCTTCAAAGTGTACACACAAAGTGCGCCAGAATATCGTCGTTATCCCAGTGACTTATTGGATTACTACGTGAAAAACGAAGAGGGTGAAATGGTGCCTTACTCGGCCTTTATGAAGCTGATTAAAACCCAAGGCCCTAATGAAATTACACGCTACAACCTTTATACCTCGGCAGCAATTCGTGCAGAGCCTGCAGCAGGGTATACCTCGGCGCAAGCGATAAAAGCAGTTGAGGAAGTAGCGGCTGCAACGCTGCCAAAAGGATATGACATAGGTTGGGAAGGCCTGTCATTTGACGAGGCTAAACGAGGTAATGAAGCCATTGTTATCTTTGCCGTAGTATTGTTGTTTGTATATATCGTGCTGGCATCACAGTACGAGAGTCTGCTTCTACCTTTTGCGGTCATTCTTTCACTACCTACCGGTATTCTCGGCTCATTCCTGTTTCTCAAAGGTATGGGGCTGGCCAACGACGTTTATGCGCAGCTCGGCTTAGTTATGCTGGTTGGTTTACTCGGTAAAAATGCCGTGCTTATTGTGGAATACGCAGTGCAAAAAAATCAGCAGGGCTAATCGATTGCTGACGCAGCTGTTGAAGCGGCCAAACAGAGCTTCCGCCCAATCCTAATGACATCGTTCTCGTTTGTAGCAGGGCTAATTCCGCTTGTTATTGCAACGGGGGCGGGCGCAGTGGGAAATAGAACTATTGGTGCTTCTGCTTTAGGCGGTACTTTGTTAGGCACTATTTTTGGTGTGCTGGTTATTCCTGGGCTTTACTACTTGTTCGCCAAACTTGAAGAAGGTAAGTCATTAATCAAAAACGAAGATCATGTCCCTCTTACTGAAACTTACCACTATAACGATGAGGTGCTAAGCGATGATAAATAAAAAGCGATTTACTTATAAGCCGCTGTGGTTAGCGCTTAGTAGTGCGTTGTTAGTACAGGCATGTGCCATCCCTACCATTGAAACGCGAAACCCTAATCTAGATTTGCCAGAGCAGTTTAACGCGAAAGTTTCGCAAGTGGATACTCAGGCTGGTCAAGGGATTAACCAGAGTACACAAGCAAATATTCAATGGAGTGAGTGGTTTAACGACCCTACGCTTTCTGCGCTGGTGGATACGGCGGTTAAGAACAACCAAGAGGTGTCTATATTAATTCAACGCATTAATATGGCGTCGAATGAAGTGTATGCACGGGAAGGGGAATATTTGCCTCGACTCTCTGCGGGGGTAGCCGCTGAAACCGAAAAGGTAGGCGAATATACCCGGGAAGGCGCAGTAGAAGAACAGTTAAATATCAAGGAGGATAAAGAATTTCCCGACCCGCTGGCAAACTTAAAGCTAGGCCTTAATGCGTCGTGGGAAATTGACGTTTGGCATAAGCTGAGAGATGCGTCTAAAGTGGCCTCGCTTGAATACTTGGCGTCGGTTGAAAGTAAGAACTTTTTCGTTACCCAGTTAGTATCTGAAGTTGCGCGTACTTACTATGAACTGCTGGCGCTAGATAACAAGCTAGAGAATCTTGACTCAACCATTTCGCTACAGCGCAATGTTATTCACACTATTAATGCGTTGAAAGAATACGGGCGGGCGTCATCGCTACCCGTTGCGCGCTTTAACGCGGAAGTGAAGAAAAACGAGAGCGAGCGTTACTTGATTGAGCAGGAAATCCTAGAGAAAGAGAACACGCTCAATCTGTTATTAGGACGCACTCCACAGCCCATTCAAAGGGACAGTAACGTGTTGCTCAGCGCCGAGCTAAAAAGCCCGCAGGTGGGTGTACCCTCTACGCTATTAGACAATCGCCCTGATATAAAACAAGCTGCACTCACGCTCCAAGCAGCAGAGTTAAATATCGATGTGGCTAAAGCTAACTTCTACCCTTCTTTTGAGCTAAAAGCAGGGTTAGGTTTATCGGCGTTTGATAGTCGCTACTTGTTTAATGTGCCTGAGTCATTGGCATATTCTTTATCTGGTGATGTTTTTGCGCCATTAATAAACCGCAGGGCGATTGAGGCGGTTTATCAAAATGCCAGCGCCGAACAAATTGAAGCGGCTTACGAATATGAACTCACCATTTTAACGGCGGTAGCTGAAGTAACAAACAGTTTGTCGAAGCTCGATAATTTGGAGAAAAGTGCTGAAGCAAGGCGTCATCAAATTGCTTCACTGGAACAGTCGATTGATATTGCCAATAGGCTTTTTTCGTCAGCTCATGGTGAGTATTTAGAGGTGCTGCTTGCGCAACGAGAAGCACTGGAAGCGCGTAGCGAGTTTATAGAAACTCGTCAGCAGCAAATGGCCGCACTGGTCGATTTGTATCAGGCACTCGGAGGCGGATGGCAGTCTTAAAATCAAAAGGAGAGCGCTCGCTCTCCTTTTTTTCGCCTTTATCAAAAGCTGGCGGTGAATTTCAGACTCAACGTGTGACAAAAGCAGAACACGTGCGGCGTTAAATGTTAACGCGTAAAGTTAAAGCGGGCAAAAAAGCGCTCAGCTTCGTCACTATCAAAATCATAGCCATTATTCGTCATCGCTTCCAAAGCATCTTCTACCGTTTCGTAAAAGCCATAAGGAACTTCGGCAGCGTCGTAGCACTGAGAAATCTGATGCTTAGTTGTCAGCATAATGTCGGTATCTAATATCACCACGGCAAGAAACGACAGGCCGCGGGTTTTTCTTACCCGAGTTTGTTTTACAAAAATATCAAAGGTGGAAGGGGGCATCAGACTTTCACCGTAAAGACAGCTTACTTGTGCCCATTTAGCGCCCTTTTCGAATTTTGAAATGTCAGAAGACATCTTAACTACGCCATTTCTCATGGTTTCGTCATTCCACGGTCCGCGCGCTGAGAAGAGCAGCAACTGACCGCTTACGCTACATTCAAACTCGCCGTGTGGATTATTCATGGGCATTTCCTTTAAGCCTTATATAGAAGTTAGCACTTTACTGCTATCACGCAACTAACCATTCGGCTAAAGCCAACGCCCCTGTGTACTGCGCTTAATCGCCTCGCGATGTCGCTCAACGTTTAATCTTTATTGGCTGAATATATTCAGTAATATGGAGACGATAAATGCATCACTACAACGTGATCACCCCATAAAAAAGAACGGATAAGAACAAATAGATTAAGGTGAGATATGTCTTTTACGAGAAATCACAGGTACCCGTCAGTCAAAAAACGGTTTGCTATATGGGCTGCACTATTTAGCGTAGGCACGCTAGCTATGCCATCCACAGCGCTTGCAAGCAATGAGAGAGAATCTCTTACTACCGACTCTGAACGCTATTTTAAATCGGAAGATATTTTTAATTTGGAATACGTGAGCGAAGTTCAGGTGTCGCCAAACGGTAAATATGTTGCGTATGTGCGCCGTTCAAACGACATTATGTCGGATAGCAGTCGAGCGAACGTTTGGCTAGCGTCGGTTGATGGAAAGTCACACCGCCCCTTACTGTCGTCGAAAAAGAGTTACTATTCTATTCGCTGGTCACCAGACGGTAGCCGATTGGCTTACCTTTCTAATGAAGAAGGTAAACCGCAATTGTATGTGCGTTGGATGGATACAGGGCAAACGGCACTCGTAACAAATGTCACCTCAAACCCAAGTAACATCACTTGGTCGCCAGATGGTAAGCACATTGCTTTCACTATGAGCGTTGATGCCAAGGAAAAGCCGCTAGACATTAAAATGCCTAAAAAGCCTGACGGTGCAAAGTGGTCTCCTAGCTTTCAATATATTACCAAAGCGCGCTATCAAGCCGATGGCCGAGGCATTCTTGAACCTGCTTACACCCATATTTTTATTGTTCCTGCTGACGGAGGCACAGCACGACAGCTTACTTCAGGGAACTATCACCACAATGGGCGCTTAAGTTTCTCTCCTGATAGCGACAAAATCTATTTCTCTGCCAACCGCAGTGACAATTGGGAGTATGAGCCTGTTGAGGGGGACATCTTTTCTGTGGATATGATGGGTAATATCGCACAGCTTACCAACGACAAAGGCCTTGAATCATCGCCTGTCGTATCGCCTGACGGAAAGCACATTGCTTACGCACGCCGCGATGACGAAAAAGTGATGTACAAAAATAGCTATTTATATGTGATGAAGAGCGATGGTACAGATGCTCAAAATTTAACAAAAGACATTGATAATTCAGTGTCTAACTTTCACTGGAAAGATAATAAGCACGTTTATTTTCAGCAGTCGGTTCGCGGTTTAGCGCAGGTGGATGTGGTATCGCTATCGGGCAGCGTAAAAGCCGTAGCTAAGGGGCTGGGCGGTACTACGTTAGGACGACCTTATGTGTTTGGCACCTATCACGCTGTTGATGATGTAGTGGCGTATACCAAAGGACGTACCGATCGCCCCGCTGATTTATATGTCACTACGCGAAACGAGCGACAGCTAACAGCGCTCAATGAAGACGTTCTAGGTCATAAGCAGCTTGGCGAAGTAAAAGAAATTGTCTATCCGTCTTCTATAGATGGCGAAGAAATCCAGGGGTGGTACATTCTACCGCCAAACTATGACAGCTCGAAAACGTATCCGCTTATCTTAGAAATTCACGGCGGACCTAATCTCGCTTATGGTCCTGTCTTCACGGCCGAACTGCAGCGCATGGCTGCAGAGGGCTATGTGGTGTTTTATGATAATCACAGAGGCAGTACAGGTTATGGAGAACGCTTTGCATTGCTACTTCAAGGGAAATACAGTTCGGAATATGACTTCTCAGACCATATGTCGGGCGTAGATGCGCTTATTGAAAAAGGCATCGCTGATCCAGAGCGACTGTTTATTACTGGTGGTTCAGCAGGCGGCATTGCATCAGCCTATGCCATTGGCCTTACTAACCGATTTAAAGCAGCCGTAGTCGCTAAACCCGTTATCAACTGGTTATCGAAAGTGCTGACTGCCGATTCAGGTCTATATCAAATCCCTTTCCAATTTCCGGGTATGCCTTGGGATAATGTAGAGCACTACTGGAAGCGCTCACCGCTATCGCTAGTAGGCAATGTAACGACCCCCACCATGCTGATCACGGGAGTGGAGGACAAGCGCACGCCAATGTCTGAGACCGAGCAGTTCTATCAAGCGTTAAAGATTCAAAAGGTTGATAGCGTGCTGGTAAAAGTACCTGGATCGCCCCACGGGATTGCTTCTAAGCCATCTAGAATGATTGGTAAAGTTGAAAATATCTTGGCGTGGTTTAAAAAATACGACAGCGTGCAGTCACAAAGTACGCAAGTTGAAGCTCAATAATTAGTGTGCTGAGACTAAGTGGGGCTAATGCGCCGACTCAATCGGTTCAAGGCCCCATTTTTTTAGTATTCGAGTATATTCGCCATTCGCTTTTAAAATCGAAAGCGCGATTGTGAGTGGCGCTGTTTGTCTATTCCACCGCGGGATGTAATTGCTCGATATCAGGAACAACTGTGAGTTTTAAATCAAGCGCTTTCCAGTAGTGGCTTTCTCGTAGCAGGTCAGCTGAGATAATAGGTTTTTCATCTAACCAGCCATCGGGGAAGGTAATGGTCAGTTCGTTCTTTTCTACATTAACAACGAGGTCAGGTACAAAACCCTCTTGGCGTTTAATATTAAGCAGTACAC
>NZ_JAFLMX010000333.1:0-12901 GCF_017849675.1 Alteromonas sp. AO-Serp | reverse complement strand
GCTATAACGTATTAGTTGTCTGCATCAATACGGCTATCGTTTTAACTGGTATTTTCGCACAGCTGCATTGTGTTCAGCTAGTGTCGTAGAAAATTGATGGCTGCCATCGCCCTTCGCCACGAAATATAGTGCATCCGTTGTAAGCGGATGCAGAGCCGCGTGAATGGCTGCCTTGCCTGCCATAGCGATGGGCGTAGGTGGAAGCCCTTTGATAACATAGGTATTGTAAGGCGTTGCTGTTCGCAGATGCTTACGGGTGATATTTCCGTCAAACGTGGGGCCGATACCATAAATCACGGTGGGATCGGTTTGAAGACGCATATTTCTGTTTAGCCTATTGACGAAAACGCCTGAAATCATGTCACGTTCCGCAGGCACAGCCGTTTCTTTTTCAATGATACTCGCCAAGACAAGAGCTTCGTAAGGTGTGGCTAACGGCAGTTCGGCATCCCGTAATTCCCATTCGCTAGAAACAAAGTCAATTAGCGCGCGGTGTGCTCTTTTCAATACCTCGCTTGCGGTTGTGCCTTTGGTAAAGAAATACGTATCAGCCAAATATACGCCCTCTGTCTGCGAAACGTTTTCGCAACACCAGTCTACGCCATTATCCTGAGTGAGATGGTTTAATTTCCCTTCATTTAAATCAAACACCAAATCTGTGTTTTGTTTAAGCACCTCAAGCCACTGTGCAAGGGTTAGTCCTTCGACTAAACTCACTGCAAAAAGATGTTCATCGCCCTCAGTAAATAAGGTAAACACATCTACTAGTGACTGCCCTGGGCGCAGCATGTAGGTGCCAGACTTAACAGACGTACTGCCTGCAAAGAATTTGAGCCACACCTTAGCAACAAAGGGCGACACATCGGTCATGCCTATTTTACGCAAGTGTTTCACGGTACGATAAGCGTTACTGCCGCTCTCTATCGTAAATAAGGTTTCACTTTTTAATGCTAGTTCATCGGTAACCTTGCTCGAGACATACATTACGCCAGAGGCTGCCCCAACAACGGCAAGCATGAAAAGAGATAATAGAATAACAATTACCCGCTTCATGCTTGAACTTCCCCTTTCTTCATTGCTTTACATTCCATTTTATTTCTTTTTACTACTAATCTGGTGAAGCTCGTAAAACGTTGACGAACCCCGTTATGAGAAGTGCGTTTTAGTTAATTTTGAAGCGCAGTCTGAAGCCGTGTCTTTAGCGCTACAATCGCATCGCTTCTTACATCAAAATCGACATAAGAGAAATCCGGCATTTGTATTTTCTGTACCGGCATTACGCCCATTAGTGCATTGGTAATTACCACTGCACTCGCTTTTCGCAAATAAGAAAGGTCATATTCCCCCACGTGAAGCGAACAATTGTCGTTTAACAGCGAATCAATAAGACACTGCCTGACTACGCCATTGACACCGCTTCCCTTCAAAGACGGGGTATACCATTGTTCATTGAGGTAGAAAAATACATTGCCAGCACTCGCTTCAATAATGTTATCTTGGGTATCGCAAACAATAGCATCGTGTACGCCAGCGTCGTCTACTTCGTGCTTAATTAAGACTTGTTCTAGCCTGTTCATATGCTTTACACCCGCAAGCAATGGTTGAATGGCTAACCGCGTTTGAGCGCATATTACCGTTGCACCTTCATTCGCAAGACTATCGTAATGGACAGGGTAAGGGTGCTGGCTAAATCTGACTAATGCTTCACTGTCTTCGCTTCGCGCATACCCCCTTCCGGCTTGACCTCCCGACACGTGAACTTTTAGCACATATTTTGGAGAAGCGTTATCACCTGAACCGCTCTTTATCGTCTTAACCTGTTCAGCAATTGCGGCTTCAAGCGCGCGGATATCAATATTGAGCTTGATGGCTGCCGCATCGTGCTCTAAACGTGAAATATGATAAGGCAATAATTCTACTTGATGTTCACTTACCAACAATGTGGTAAACACACCGTCGCCATAATTAAACGCCCTGTCACTTGATGAAATAGGCGTAGCGCTAGGAATAATTCTCACTGCCTACTCTTGTTCGCCGTTATTGTGGTTGTTGGAAGTATACCAACTTGCGTTGGTCAGACAACGTCTAGCTGAATTGATTTGGCTGTAGCTGTGCTCAAAGAGACCTGAGTTTTATGATATTTACTGCGAGATTTAACTGTATAAACAACAAAAGGCAGCCGTAGCTGCCTTTTAAATATACGTGAAGTTCACTTAATCAGCGATAAGTACGCTATATTAGTTACGCCGTATTAGATACGCTTGAAAATCAATGAGCCGTTCGTACCACCAAACCCGAATGAGTTACACAGTGCGTAGTCTTCATTGAATGCTTTTGCTTTGTGTGCAACAAAGTCTAAGTCACAGCCTTCACCTGGTTCGTCCAAGTTAATGGTTGGCGGCGCCATTTTGTCACGCAGTGCCAAAATAGTGAAAATTGCCTCAACTGAACCGGCGGCCCCTAGCAAATGGCCTGTCATTGACTTGGTAGAGCTAACAAGTAGCTTGTGAGCATGGTCATTAAACACGCGTTTTACTGCTGCCACTTCCGCAATGTCACCTGCAGGCGTAGACGTACCATGTGCGTTAACATAGCCGATTTCGCTTGCATCCAACTTCGCATCATTTATCGCGTTTTGCATAGACGCTGCCGCACCTTCTCCATCTTCAGGTGGAGAAGTCATGTGGTATGCGTCGCCGCTCATGCCAAAACCAACCAGTTCTGCATAAATGGTCGCGCCACGCGCTTTTGCAGCTTCGTATTCTTCTAGCATTACCACGCCAGCGCCCTCACCCATGACAAAACCATCGCGGTCTTTATCCCATGGGCGGCTTGCTGCTTGTGGGTTGTCGTTGCGAGATGACAACGCACGTGCTGCGGCAAAACCAGCCATGCCTAGCGGAGTAATAGACGCTTCTGCGCCTCCGGCCAACATGGCATCAGCATCGCCATAAGCAATTGTTCTTGCGGCAATACCAATGTTATGAACGCCTGTTGTACAAGCAGTCACAACGTTTAAATTCGGTCCTTTCAACCCTTCCATGATAGACAAAAAGCCTGAGATCATGTTGGTAATGGTTGAAGGTACAAAAAATGGCGATACGCGCTTAGGACCGCTATTTGTCAGTTTCAAATGGTTTTGTTCAATTTGTTCTAAACCACCAATACCTGAACCAATAGCTACACCTACACGGTGCGCATTATCTTGTGAAATAGTTAAACCAGAATCGACCAAGGCTTGCTTGCCTGCTGCTATACCCAGCTGGATAAAGCGGTCCATTTTCTTGGTTTCTTTCTTTTCAATGTATTCCTGCGGATCAAAATCATTAATTTGACCTGCGAAACGGGTTGAATAGTTACTACAATCGAAATGGGTGATTTCACCGATGCCGCTTTCGCCCGCGAGCAATTTGCGCCATGTGTCTTCGCTATTAAGACCTAATGGTGAAAGCATTCCAAGACCAGTAACCACTACGCGACGTTTTGTCACAAAAAGCCCTCGCTTTGGAACTAAGGTAGGAGATACAAAAACGGCTCTGTTAGAAGAGCCGTTTTGTCGCTACTTAAGACTTAAGCGTCTTTGTTAGCGTTGATGTAATCAATTGCTGATTGAACAGTAGTAATTTTTTCTGCTTCTTCGTCAGGAATTTCAGTATCGAATTCTTCTTCCAAAGCCATTACTAGCTCAACAGTGTCAAGTGAATCAGCGCCTAAATCGTCAACGAATGAAGCTTCTGCTTTTACTTCTTCTTCTTTCACGCCAAGTTGTTCAACGATGATTTTCTTAACGCGTTCTTCAATGTTACTCATAATTCTAGGTTTCCCTTAAACGTCACTAGATAATAAAAGTGCCGCTAGTTTATTTTGCAAGGTACATCCTTGCAAGCACCAGTTTAAACAAATTTTCTGGTCAAACCAGCGACATTCGAAATTCGTAAAATACTATTTTTACATCCAAGTTCGGGTAAATACCACCCCAAACTAAGGAAAATTCGCAATTTTTGCGAATTTACCCCATATACATACCACCATTTACATGGATAGTTTCGCCTGTAATATAGGCTGCACCATCGCTTACTAAAAAGGCAACAGTGGCTGCAATTTCATCAGGCTCGCCTAATCGGTTAGCCGGAATATCTTTGAAAATGGCTTCTTTTTGGTCATCAGTCAGCGCTTTTGTCATATCGGTATCGATAAAACCAGGCGCTACAACGTTGATGGTAATACCACGAGAAGCCACTTCACGCGCCATAGATTTAGAAAAGCCAATGACCCCTGCTTTCGCTGCAGCGTAGTTTGCCTGTCCGGCATTACCTGCACTGCCCACCACTGAACCAATGTTCACGATGCGACCAAAACGCTTCTTCATCATACCGCGAAGTACCGCTTTTGACAGTGTGAAAATTGAGGTTAAGTTGGTGTCGATAATATCCTGCCACTCGTCATCTTTCATGCGCATTAGCAGATTATCACGTGTGATACCGGCATTATTGACCAAGATATCGATACCACCATGTGCTTCATTGATCGCTTTAATCGTGGTATCTACGCTTTCTTTGTCGGTGACATTTAGTGCAAAGCCTTTGCCGCCGAATTCAGAAAGATAATCGCTGATCGCTTGCGCACCATTTTCACTGGTTGCGGTTCCGATAACTGTAGCACCTTGCTGAGCAAGCTGCGTGGCAATCGCTTTGCCTATACCTCGGCTTGCGCCGGTAACAAGCGCAATTTTACCGTCTAATTGACTCATTGCGTTTCCTTATTGTTTTAATGCTTCAACACCATCAGGTGTATTAACTGCAAGAGATTCTAGGCTCTTGTCGATACGTTTGTTCAATCCAGTAAGTACTTTACCTGGACCTACTTCAATAACGCGCTCAACGCCCGCTGCCGCCAAATATTCAACAGTACGTGTCCATTGAACGGGGCAATATAGTTGTCTCACTAATGCGTTCTTGATTGCATCACCTTGGGTTTCTATAGTGACATCAACATTGTTCACAATATTGATTGCAGGCTCATTAACGTTCAATGACGATAATGCGTCTTCTAACTTATCTGCTGCAGGACGCATTAACTCACAGTGTGAAGGAACGCTTACCGCAAGAGGAAGTGCGCGCTTTGCGCCCGCTTCTTTACACGCATTAGCAGCTTGCTCTGCGGCGTTCTTTTCCCCTGCAATAACCACTTGGCCTGGAGAGTTAAAGTTAACTGGTGCAACTACATCGCCTGTAGCAATAGCAGTTTGCTGACAAATATCCGCAATGGCGGCATCGTCTAATCCGATAATGGCATACATGGCACCTGCACCTGCTGGTACAGCTTCTTGCATGTATTTACCACGGGCTTCCACAAGCTTGATAGCATCAGCAAAATCCATGGCGCCGCCACATACTAATGCTGAGTACTCACCAAGGCTGTGACCCGCTAGGTAATCTACATCGATGCCCTGCTCGCGAATAACACGCCAAATTGCTACGCTAGCAGCAAGCAACGCTGGTTGAGTGATATGGGTTTCGTTAAGTTTACCGTCTGTATCATTTTGGACTAAATCCCACAGATCGTAGCCGAGCGCGTCAGAGGCTTCTTTAAACGTTGCTTCGATAATCGGAGAAGTCTCAGCAAGTTCCTTTAGCATACCTACGCTTTGAGAACCTTGTCCTGGAAATACACAGGCTGTCTTTGTCATGTCGATTCCTTATTATTTTTAATTTACTAGAAGCGAGAAAACGTCGGAGTTGGAGTGCCCCTTAACGAGGCAAATATCACCAAGGCAAATATCTGCAAGGCTAATAGCGTACAAGCGCCGATGCCCAAGCAAATCCGCCTCCGAAGGCTTCTAGTAATAAGTGCTGTCCGCGTTGAATGCGCCCGTCTCTGATAGCTGTATCAAGCGCTGTAGGCACAGTAGCAGCAGAGGTATTACCATACTGCTCTAACGTAAGCACTACTTGATCAAGAGACATATTCAGCTTTTTAGCTGTCGCTTTAATAATTCTAAAGTTTGCTTGGTGAGGTACTAACCAGTCAAGATCAGATTTTTGCATACCGTTGGCAGCAAGGGTTTGTTCCACCACTTCTGAAAGCTTGGTTACCGCAACCTTAAAGACTTCATTACCACGCATCACACCCCAGTTCTCGTGAACCGACTGCTCGTCACCACGGGTTGGATTACCCACGTACAGCAAATCGCCATGAGAGCCTGATGCGTTGATATGTGTGGAAAGAATGCCAGGTTCATCACTCGCTTCAATAATCGTTGCGCCCGCTGCATCGCCAAACAAGATAACCATGGTTCTGTCTTCAGGGTTTATCAAGCGGCTCAAACAGTCGGTACCGACTACAAGAATACGTTTCGCCATGCCAGACTTAATGTATTGATCGGCAACACTTAATGCGTAGCAGTAACCTGCACATGCAGCAGCTACGTCAAATGCAGGGATACCGTCAATATCAAGAATGCGTTGAATTTCACATGCTGTGCTTGGAAGCGCATAGCGACCACTTGTGGTAGCGCACACAATCATGTCGATAGATTTCGGGTCAATGCCAGCCATCTCAATGGCTTTCTTACTGGCTTCTGCCCCCATGGTAGCAGCGGTTTCATCTGCTCCAATAATACGTCGCTCTTTTATCCCGGTACGGTCAGTGATCCATTCGTCACTGGTGTCCACCATTTGCTCTAAATCTGCGTTTGTACGCACGTCGCTGGGATAATAGCTACCTGTTCCTATAAAGCGTGAATATTTGCTCAAAGCTGCTCCAACAATACCGTTTCTATCTTTGTCTTTATCTTTTCAGGTAAATGCATCTTTGCTTCTTTCATTGCTTGCACGATGGCGTAATAAAAGGCGTCTTTTTGTGCATTTCCGTGACTCTTGATAACAATGCCGCGCAATCCTATCAGACTCGCACCGTTATACTGGTCGGGGTTCACGCTGTTATAGATAGATTTCAGTAATGGGAAGGCAATTTTTGCCAATAATCGGGTATAAAAGTTCTTCTGTGACTGGCGTTTTACTTCGTTTATCACTAACTTAGCCAGCCCTTCGCTCGATTTAAGCGCTACATTTCCAGTAAAACCGTCTGTTACCACTACATCGGCATGATCGGTGAAAATGTCGTCGCCTTCTACATAACCAATATAGTTTATGCCTGGCGCATCTTTAAAAAGCTGGTCGGCAGATTTTACCTGTGCGTTACCTTTAATATCTTCTTCGCCTACGTTCAACAAGGCAACCCGTGGCGATGCTATGCCCGCCACCTCTTGCGCAAGCACTGAGCCCATAACGCCGTATTGGAAAAGAATTTCAGGCGTACAGTTCACGTTTGCGCCTAAATCTAAAAGAAATACGTTATGGTGCCCTGTTGTAGGCATCATGTTAATGAGTGCGGGCCTATCAATGCCTGATAAGGTTTTAAGCAAATAGAACGATAAGGTAAGCAGTGCACCGGTATTACCTGCGCTTACGCACGCGTTTGCCTCGCCACTTTCGACAAGTTCAATAACGCGACGCATAGAAGAATCTTTCTTGTTTCGTAGCGCTGACGTTGGCGCTTCGCCCATCTCAACGACTTGTGAGCAATGCACAATAGTAACGCGGTTTCGTTCAGCGTTGGTAAGGGGCTGTATACCTGCTTTGATGGTATCTTCATCACCGCATAACGTGAAGTGCACGTCTGGGTGAAGTTGAATAGCCTTTACGGCTGCGGGAAGGATAACAGGGGGACCATGATCGCCCCCCATGATATCTAACGCGATGGTTAGTTTAGACAAAATGTAGTCGCCGTATTACGCGCCGATTACTTTCTTGCCTTTGTAATAACCGTCAGCGGTCACGTGGTGACGACGGTGAGTTTCGCCCGACGTTGAATCGACAGACAAAGTCGCGCCTGTCAATGCATCGTGTGAGCGACGCATACCGCGCTTAGAACGCGTTTTACGATTTTGTTGTACTGCCATAACTTACTCCTGGTCTCGCTTAAGTTCTTTCAAAACCGCGAAAGGGTTTTGTCGCTCTTGTTCCGGTTCAATCTTTCCAAACGACATATCGTCTTGCTTCACTGTACACTCCGACTCTGCATGAAGGGGCACAATTGGCAAAGATAACAGTAGCTCGTCTTCAAAAATTTGAAGCAGATTAACTTCTCCGTGGTCGTTGACCTCTACCGGTTCGTAAGCCTCGGGAATGATGTCATCGCTTTCCTGTTCTTCTCCCTGCACTGGAGTAAAACAGAATTCCGCTTCCACGGGATAATCGAGTTCACCATTACACCTTTGACAGATAAGTGTTACCTGCGTGGCTAGATGGCCGTGAAAGACAGTAAGACCCTGCGCGTCTTTTTCGAACTGTACTTCTGCGTCCACATAGTCATTGCATCGGACAACTGCTTCACTCAATCGTTCCATATCTTTAGACGCAATCACGCCCCGGTAATCGGAACGTTTCATGGCACTTTTAGTCGGTTCAACCGAATGAGGGAGTTTCACTTTCTGCATAGGGCGCGCATGATATAGGGTCAACCCCTTCCTGTCAAAGCAAAATTGCGTTTTAACCTACAATAAAACGCTGTATGTGGTACGCAGTGATAATGTAACATTGCACTACTAACTGAAAGTACGCAACATATTGATTTTATAAAAGGAGTAATTGTGGCCTCCCTTGTTCTTGCCTCATCATCGCAATACCGAAAAATGTTGCTCGCCAACATTGGTATTCAGGTAGACACCCACGCACCAGATATTGACGAAACGCCTTTCGCGAACGAAAGCCCTACTGCATTGAGTTTACGTTTAGCCGAACAAAAGGCGCACAAGGTTGCCGCTGAATTAGAAAAGGTAAATAACGACACCATTATTATAGGTAGTGATCAAGTAGCTTTGGTCCAAACCGATGCGAGCCCGCAGCTACTTGGCAAGCCTGGCACGTTTGAAAATGCAGTAAACCAGCTAATGGCATGCCAAGGTAAGCAAGTGTCATTTTATACTGCACTTTGCCTTCACCAACCTAGCGCTAGTAAAACGATAACACAGGTAGATGAAACACGCGTTTTCTTTCGCCATAACAGTGAAGCTGCCATTCGCGCCTACGTAGATAAAGAGCAACCACTCGATTGCGCCGGCAGTTTTAAAAGCGAAGGTTTGGGTGTATTACTGTTCGATAAAATAGAAAGCCGCGACCCTAACAGTTTAATCGGTCTTCCGATAATGCTGCTAAATGAATTACTGGGCGCACACTTCGATACCGATTTATTAGCAATGGCTGCACAGTAAGCCACTAATTCTGTCAGAGCAGTTGTATCAAAGCAGTGCTACAAACCAGCGCTATTTGAATAGCGCTGTTTCTAGTTCACTTATAGAGTGTACAAGTGCAACAGGTAACAACGCTTCTAAATGAACCTGCGCATGTACACCGTATGACACACCTATCCTATCCATACCAATCGTTTTCGCCATTTGCATGTCGTAGGTTGTGTCGCCAATCATCACGGCGTCTTTTATTTCATAGCCCAGTTCATCAAGTAACTGTAGCAGCATGTCGGGCGAAGGCTTAGATTCTGCCTCATCGGCGGTACGTGACGCACTAAAGAAAGGACCCGTCCCTGTTTGTGCCCACGCTCGATCAAGACCGCGGCGCGCTTTACCTGTCGCAACGGCCAATGTGCATCCCGCTTCTTTCAAATTGCTAAGTAACTGTTCAACGCCATGAAACAAAGGACACGGCGTTGTATCGCGAGTGACAAATGCCTCTTTATAGGCGGCGACTAAACGTTCGGCTAACTCATCGTCTTTGATATTAAAAAGCTGTTTAATGGCAGGCTTTAAACTTATACCAATAATGTGACCTACTTCGTCGTAGGTAGGAACAGGCATATCACACTGCTTTGCAGCAAGCTGCATGCAGCTAACAATTTTTGCCGCCGAATCCATGAGCGTGCCATCCCAATCGAAGATAACAAGTTTGTACTTAGGCAGTGTTTTATCTAACGAAATGAAAGGCTGTGTTTCCACAGCCTGTTTTTTTGAATGCATAACTTACAGCGCTTTAAGTGTATTTGAGAGTGTGTCGTCTAATGGCGCGGTGAATGTCACGCGCTCTTCAGTCGCTGGGTGCAGGAATGAAATACTGCGAGCGTGAAGGAACAGTCTATTCAGCCCTTTCTGGCGCATTGCCGCGTCGAAATCCGCATCACCGTATTTTGGGTCACAAGCAATAGGATGACCCGCATGCAAACAGTGAACGCGAATTTGGTGGGTTCTACCTGTAATAGGCGACGCTTCAACCAAGGTTGCACCTGCGTATTCCTCTAATATGCGATAGCGAGTTTCTGACGGTTTACCATCGTCACTTACACTTACCATGCGCTCACCCGATTGCAGCACATTTTTACGAAGCGGCGCTTTAACTTTAAATCGAGTTTTAGGCCACTCACCTGCAACTAGCGCATTATATCGCTTGTCCATTTTGCCAGTGCGAAGCTGCTCATGCATGTGGCGAAGGGCAGAACGTTTTTTAGCAATTAAAATGCAGCCCGACGTGTCACGGTCTAATCGGTGTACCAATTCCATAAATTTGGCATCGGGACGCAAGGCTCTTAAGCCTTCGATTAAACCAAAACTCAAGCCACTTCCTCCGTGAACTGCCATTCCCGATGGCTTGTTGATAACAAGTATACGGTCGTCCTCGAAAAGGATATGCGACTCTAATGATGCAATTTTTTTGAGCTTTGGCGATGGCGCAGGCGCACCTTCCGACACGCGAACCGGTGGAATTCTGATTAAATCGTCGGCTTGTAACTTATATTCAGGCTTAACACGACCTTTATTCACCCGCACTTCACCTTTGCGCAAAATGCGATAAATCATGCTTTTCGGCACACCTTTTAGCTGGGTGCGCAAAAAATTATCGATACGTTGACCAGCCAAGTCGGCTTCAACCGTTACAAAACGTACTTTTTGGGGAGCTTCTTCTTTCATAGAAGCATTATACCCTATTGCAAAGTGCCCAACATACTGAAAGTTACGTTTTACTAAATAATTATTATATCAGCGCTTAGCTAGGACTTAGAAAACCCACCTTTGCGCATACTTTTTATCCAAAGCGCATGTTTTCTGTATTTAACATCTCAATTTATGGGATTTATTCATTCGCTTTCCTTGCTAAAATTTGACTTTTAGTGCGATAATTATCGATGTTTTTAACACGATTAAATTCACGTAAAAAGAAAGGTGTGGAACAGGCATTTCGTTGCCGCACTTTAACAATGTGAAACACAGCGTTATAAAAACAACAACAAGACCGAAAATCAGCACGCATCTGAGTGTGTTGTTTTAACTTGTAAACGATAAAAGCATGGTTTGAGCGTCGGTGACATCAGCAATGATAAGTGTTCAATGAAATAACACATTCATACCGACCCCGCGAGAGAGGCAACGACTACACTGCCGTAAAAAGCGAGGCCATGCTTGCGAACATAAAATAAGTTTGCCGTTTAGCTAACAGAATTAAATGACAATTGAGTGGCAAAAATGATGCCGCTTGAAAAAATGAAATGAGTAATAAGGGCTAGTCGCTCCCGACATCCTTAAAGCAGTGTGAACATGAATGCATCTGTACGATTATACGTGTCAATTCACGATCGTATGGGTTTGCGCTTAAGATAAAGGCGCTTGTTTATTCGCATGAGTGTTTGCCCACCAGGGATAATGCGACGTTACAACAAGGTCCCCGTCCAGCCGTGAGGTTGCGCGGTGAGGGTTTGCACATGTCACTTTAATTTTGTGTCTTAACGGCTGTACGAAAACAGAGTTAGATACAATGAAAAGAATGTTAATTAATGCAACTCAGCAAGAAGAGTTGCGCGTTGCTCTTGTCGATGGGCAACGGTTGTATGATTTAGATATAGAAAGTCCAGGACACGAGCAGAAAAAAGCGAACATCTACAAAGGTAAAATTACCCGCGTTGAACCCAGCTTAGAAGCTGCTTTTGTTGACTACGGTGCAGAGCGCCATGGCTTCCTACCCCTCAAAGAAATTGCCCGCACTTACTTCCCTAAAGGTTACAAATTCGAAGGCCGCCCTAACATCAAAGATGTGATTAAAGAAGGCCAAGAAGTAATTGTTCAAATTGATAAAGAAGAGCGCGGCCAAAAAGGCGCTGCATTAACTACATTCTTATCGCTTGCAGGCAGTTACCTAGTACTTATGCCAAACAACCCTCGCGCTGGCGGTATTTCACGCCGAATAGAGGGCGACGAGCGTACAGAGCTTAAAGAGTCACTAAGCAAATTGGACCTTCCTGAAGGTATGGGTTTGATTGTTCGCACTGCGGGCGTTGGCAAATCTTACGAAGAGCTAGAATGGGATTTAAAAGTCTTGCTTACCCATTGGGAAGCTATCTCTAGCGTTGCTGAAGAACGTGAAGCCCCTTTCTTGATTCACCAGGAAAGTAACGTAATTGTTCGTGCTATCCGCGACTACCTACGTCGCGATATTGGCGAAATCCTTATCGATAAAACCAGTATTTATGAGCAAGCTTTACAGCACATTCAATTGGTGCGCCCTGACTTTGCAAATCGCGTAAAGCTCTATCGTGGTGAAGTGCCGTTATTTAGTCACTACCAAATCGAAAGCCAAATTGAGTCTGCATTCCAACGCGAAGTGCGTTTGCCTTCTGGCGGCTCAATTGTTATCGACCCAACAGAAGCACTAACCTCTATAGATATTAACTCTGCCCGTGCAACAAAAGGTGGTGATATTGAAGAGACAGCTCTTAACACAAACCTAGAAGCGGCAGACGAGATTGCCCGTCAATTGCGCCTTCGCGATTTGGGTGGTCTGGTTGTTATTGATTTCATCGATATGACGCCAGTACGTCATCAACGTGAAGTTGAAAACCG
>NZ_JAFLMX010000061.1:0-11344 GCF_017849675.1 Alteromonas sp. AO-Serp | reverse complement strand
TGCGTGCCCGTTTTCTTATTTAAAATGTCGTTGATGTCGGCGGCCCAAATCGCGATGTAAACTGCGCGGCCTAAATTCTCTGCAGACGCGAGTGCCGCATCCACTTTTACTTTCATCCCGTCGGTGATAACGCCTTCATCTGCGTACTTCAATATGCTTGCTGCGTTAAGTTCGCTAATTAGCAATTTGTCACCATCAAGCACACCGTCAACATTGGAAAGGAGTAAAAGCTCAGCGTTAAGAAGCTCGGCAATAACCGTTGCGGCTTGGTCGGCGTTTACATTTAGTAATCTGCCTTGTGGGCTTGAGCCAATAGAACTGATAACCGGTAGTGTTGACTGGGCTAATACGCTTTTTAGAAATGATGCGTCTGCTGTCGACGGCACGCCCACGGCACCATACTGGTCAGCTAGAGGCTCACACACCACCATATTACCGTCTAACAACGACAAACCAACAGGGGTTAAGCCTGAAGCCAAAGCCGCTGCGCATAGCTGCTTATTGGCAGAGCCTGCAAGCGCTCCGCAGATGTAAGGCATATGTTCATCGGGCGTAACCCGAAGGCCATCTATTTTTGTGCTTTGAAGACCAAGACTCGCCATTAGCGTTTCCACTAATGGTCCGCCTCCGTGAACCACTACGACGGGGCGTGTGGCCTGCACGTCTTTTACGCTTAGAAATAAACGTGTCATTGCGGCGGTGTCGTCGAGTAATGCACCGCCAACTTTAATTACAATTGGTGAAACACTCATAGTACTAACCCTGTCTCTACTGGTTGTTTCGTCATTATGTTAAGGCACTGTATTGCCTGAGAGGCAGCACCTTTCATTACGTTGTCGATTGCAGCGGTAATCACTGCGTATCCAGATGCTTCATCTAATTTCCAGTGCAGATCAACAAATGGGGTATGAGCAACGTCATCAATTTTTGGAAAACTCTTGCGCAAACGCACAATGGGTTTATCAGCATAGGCGTCAGTGTACGCTTGTTCAAGTTGTGCGCTGGTGGTACCAGCTTTAACCTTAACGGTCACGGTCGCCAAAATTCCTCTTTTAAAATTACCCAAGTGCGGCGTGAAGATAACAGGGGTGCCCAAGTAAGCTTCAATTTCTGGGGTGTGACGATGGCCTAGCACGCCGTATGCCTGCAGGCTAACTTCAAAAAAGCTGGTGGTTAGGCTGGCTTTCCTGCCTGCACCCGATACGCCTGAAACGGCGTTAATTACAGGGCGTACGCTTTCATCTAGTAAATTGTTGTGAGCAAGAGGTTTAAGTGCACTAAGGCTCGCAGTGGGATAGCAACCCGGCACAGCGATAACGTCGGCAGAGGCAATTTGCGCTTCGTGCCACTCGGCAAGGCCGTAAACAGCTTGAGCCAAGCTTTGCTCTTGCGTATGTGGAAAGCCGTAGAACTGTTCGAAGACATTCGTGTCTTTTAGCCTGAATGCACCCGACAAATCGAGCACTTTGGCGCTGCCCGAAGATAGGACAGGCATCCAGTCGTGGCTCGCCTCGTGAGGAGTGGCAAGAAAGATAAAATCGACACCGTCAGCCATTTCTTTTAATGCCGCATCCGAAATAGGCGTCAGTGTGGCATTAACGTGAGCCAAGTTGCCGTGAAGCTCTGCAATATTTTTACTCGCATCGCTACTATTCTCAGATACGTAAGTCCCCGCTAATGCAAGTTTAGGGTGCTGAATAACTAACTGAACAAGTTGTGCCCCTGTGTAACCACTGGCACCAATAATCGAAACGCTGTACATAATTAAAAATTCAATAAAAGGAGAAAAAAAACACTTTTTACCTTTGTAAACTGGTTGGGCGTAAATCCTTGCCTAACCGCTACCACATTACAAAGGTAAAAAGTGTGCTACCGCAAAAGCATAGAAAGGCGCACGCATCGTCGTACGCTATGCATCGTGTAGCCAGCCAGGGGAGAGGTAAACTCTTTATCGTTGCCAGTGGTTGAACCAACAACGCGAGTTGGTTGTGTCATCATCAATTCCTATCAAGTCGCAACTCAAAATTATGAGTTGGATGCTTTAACCGTCGACTAGTGTATCTAATCTGAATGTTTATGCAATAAAAATGTATAAATATTTTGTTGGGTGGTTGCAGCAACTACGCCACAAAAAATATAACTAATAATATATTTATAGTTGTGACAGTAAGTTGACAAGTTACGCAATAGAACTGAATATTTATACTCACTGTACGATATGGTTGAGTGGAAATGTTTACCAGTAATGCACGTCGTTCATCATTAATGCGTGATATGACTAGTTACAGTGTCTAACCATGCAAAGCTGGTAAATTGTTACCGTATGTCGACAGTGGCCGTGAGTATTGGTTGTTAGGATTAACTCGGAAAATAAAATGGGCAAACTTACCTTGGCGCTTGTTGCGCACGATCATAAAAAGCCTGAGCTACTTGCTTGGGTTAAGCAGCACATTGATGTGCTCAAACAGTGTAATTTAGTGGGAACAGGCACAACAGGCGGTTTAATTGCCAATGAAACGGGACTAGAAGTTACGCGCTACAAAAGTGGCCCGCTTGGGGGCGACCAGCAAATAGGAGCACTCATCGCTGAGAACAAGCTAGATGCACTTTTCTTTTTCTGGGATCCGCTAAACCCAGCGCCTCACGACCCAGACGTTAAAGCGCTGCTACGACTGTGTTCGGTATGGAATGTACCAGTTGCCTGCACACCCGCCACAGCTGACCTAGTAATAACGTCGCCGCTTTTTCTGTCACCCGACTACAAGCCAGTTAAACCGAATTTTTAAGATTGGTTAAGTCAACGGCCTTGTAGTTTGGTGGGCAGAAGCTGGTCTTTAGGTTAATTGAAACTTCGTTGAACGAACTGGTAGGCAGCATCTGCTGCCTTGTTGGTTATTCCGGCGGTTATATCATCAGTCTGAATAGATGCGGTGGCATCACTCGCCTGCGTTTGTGGCGCACCTGAAATGTTAGCACTTACCTTACTGTCGATGCTTGGATTGCTAAAAACTGACGCGAGTAAAGACTGCCCCATCGACCACATATTGTTTGAAATACTTTGACCTGTCACATTCTCTACGGTCAAATCGATAGCGTTATACATTAAGCCGCCAATTCCGCCATATAAAAAACTTCCCGCCAAGCTTGCTGCCGCGGCCGTGTGATTTGATGTGGTTGCTTCATAAATATCCGAAACTATGGGTAGGTGATTTGCAATGTTTAACGCATCAAATCCGTCTTTAAGATCAAGCCCATCGTCTCCGAAAGCGCCGGAATACAAATTATCGAAGAGTGTTGGAGTAGTATCACTTTGATTATTGGTGGCCGTGTTGCTATCACCATTTCCCAGAACGCTAGTAGTAGCATTTACGGACGTATCATTGTTGGTAACTAGTGATTGAAATACATTGTTTTGCAATGCATTTAACAGCGTGCCTTGCATGGTGGCAATTGCATCATCCGATAAAACCCCATTGATGCTACTCGTACCAGAAAGCAAAGATAATGCGCCTTGAACATCGCTGGCTGTGCCGGTAAGCATATTAGATTGTGTTGAGAGATTAGCTTCGCCTGATATTTTGCTGTCGATTGCATCAGCTTCATTCGGTTGATTCTCTATTGCGAGTAACGATGCGAACAAAGACGGCAAAGACTGGCCGCTGGTTGCCGCTTCATTGGCTACTTCTGTTGAATTTGCCGATTTATTTTCAATGTCAGCAGTATGTAAACCAAATTTTGAAAGTAGTGCGCTGACGCCATTTTCAGCAGTGTTAGTTGTTGTGTTTTCTAAGGCCATAACATCCCCTTACCCGCAGGCATATATTTGATTTGTAAAGGTTTTGTAAATAAGTCAAGTGAACGAGATTTCTTTTAATTTGTTCGTTTACACTTGCTCCTGTTAGGTCATGGATGGCACTTAATTTACACACTGCATAAAAACTAATACTGAGCAATGTCATGAAAGTTCGATGCCATATACACACACTAATCGCAATCTTTACACTTGGTGGTTGTGCCCAAACACTCACTGACGAAGAACAGGTTGTTCACAGTAGCCCTACCAATCCAAATGTGTCGCAACGAGCTGTAAAGCCTGTTGAGGAAGAGCCGTCGCCTGGCGATCCCCGTTACTCACCCCCTAGAATGGAGCCAACGTCGACCTTGCATGTACCCACGGGGTCGCTATTTAATCCTGAGCACTCTGTAGGGCTTTATGAACGCCACGCAAGCTTCAAAGTGGGCGACATGATTCTAGTTAAGCTTGAAGAACAGACGCAGTCGGAGAAGTCGCTCGATTTTAATACAGATAAAAACACATCCTTTGATTTGTCTCCCGTCACACTAAAAGTGGGGGGAATTCGAATTGACGAAGATGACGTTGAGGTGGAGCACGAACAGGACAGTGAGTTCGCCAGCTCTGCTAAAACTAAGCAGTCAAATTCGATGAGTGGCAGCATTACCGTGTATGTTACGGGAATAACGCCGGCAGGGAATTTACTGGTAACGGGTGAAAAGTGGATAACGATGAACAGAGGAAAAGAATACATTCGCTTTTCAGGAGAGGTCAGAAAAAAAGATGTGGATGAAAGTAATACCGTATTGTCTTCAAAAGTCGGCAACGCGTTAATTGAGTATAGCGGTACGGGTGAGCTGCAAGATAATCAGCAGCGAACGGTGATTGGCAAGCTGTTTTCAATATTTGGATAAGCGCGATGAAAGGCCCTATTTTGCCAAGCTTACGCATCAGTCTTACTGCTTTGCTGGTACTACTTCCTTCTTTGGTTACTCAGCACGCATGGGCTCAATGGGTACAGGGTGAAGCTACAATGGCACTCGCTGGCGCAGAACTTAGCGACGTGAGAACCAGCGCCATACAAAATGCTATTGCTGATGCGGCTTTTCGCAGTGGCAGTACCATTTCCGCGCAGGATATCACGGTAGACGGGCTACTCCTTTCCAGCAAAGCCGAAATTCGTTCTCAGGGCAGAGTTCAAAGAGTAGAGATCATAAGCGAAACACTCAAAGACGACGCGCTTACAGTGGTGGTGAATGTAAACATTACGCCTCTGTTCAATTGCACTAACAACGGACTTGCCCATCGCATTTTAGTGACAGAATTTCCTTTAACATCACCCCAACAGGCCGCGACTGGCATGCTCTATTCATTTGGCAGTCACGTGTCTCAACGATTTGCTCAGCAACTCAACGGTCTTTATCAAAGTGGAGATGTAAGCCAGATTCCTGTTTCTCTTATTAACGCTAACACCTGGTTAACCTCCAGTCTGTCAGACATTGATTTAACGGCTATGTCGACCTTTCTGCGAAGTGAATATGGGCAGCAGTTCGTGGTATTCGGGTTTGTAAAGGACATTTCTCTTTTCGAACAGGTGTCGCAGGCTACCTCGGTATTTGAAACTGATGGTGTCGCGCTTCGCCGGAATTTTACCGTTCAGGTTTACGTGCTCGACACTTTCAAAGCCAAGGTGATTTTTAATGATAGCTATCACAGCGAGGCCGATTGGCCCTTTTCTCAACATTATTCGGTGGATATGAGCAACAGTTTGTTGTGGCGCAGTGATTTTGGGCGCATGGTCCTCAACACGGTACACGCTGCTATTACTGACATTCACGCGGCACTTCAGTGCGAAACGACTTATGCGCAGGTCATTGATATCTCGCCTGACTACATTGCTATAGATCTGGGTAAAAATAGTGGGTTAGCCGTGGGCGATGAGTTTTCATTGGTTAAGCAACGGGCGCTGCCTGCGTTGGGCTTATCAAGAAAGCCGGGACTGTTTTCAACGAAGACTTTGACTTTGCAGGTGTACGAAGTTTCTGATGACGTCAGCTTGCTTAAAGCGGAGTCAGGTAGTGATAGCGTACATATTGGTGACTTTGTCACGCCGTTAACTCTCTCGGCGAAACGTAGTTTAAAAGAAAGTCAGCAGGTTGGAAGCCAGCCATAAAAAAGGCTGGCCAAGGCCAGCACTTTTTACGGTGGGTTAGGGTGTTACTGAATACTAAGAACGCAGTAAGTCACGTAGCTTTCGACCTTCTTCGCGCTGCGCTTTTAACTCAGCTCGCTGTTCAGGCGTTAGTACTGCAAACATGGCCTGGCGCTGTTTGGCCTTTTCAACACCAGCACTGACAAGGTCGTTTTTGTACTGGGCAACAAGAGCGTTCCAAGAGTCTTGTGAGAAAGACGAGCTTCTAATCAGATCGCGCTGGGCTTCCTTGAAGCTTCGCAACGTTTCTCTATTGGCTTTGGATGTATCCTTGAATGATTCACGAAGTTCAGCAAGATTTGCCAGCTGATCATCGGTCAGGTCAATGCCTTTAAACGGCGTGCCATCCCGCTGGTGATCTCTGTCGCCTCTTTCACCTTTACCGTGACCACGGAATTTTTTGCCTTTGCCTTCATCATCCATACGTTTTGCAAATTGTGACTTTTGCTCGTCAGACGCGTTGCGTCGCTTATCGCCTCTCGCCGCTCTTTTTTGATCTCTACTTTCTTCGCGTGCCAAGACTTTCGCTTGCTGCTCTTTACTTAGCACGTTAAAAATATTGTGGCGTAGTTGCGCAAGCGCAAAGTGTTTCGACTCACGCTCTTCAAGTTGAGTTTGTATAAAGGTGCTGATTTGTGCCTCAGAAGCAGTTTCAAAATCGAAACTTGGCTTCTCACTATCGTGATTTTCAGGTCGAGGGTTAGCGTCTTTAAATGCGCTTATGAGTGTTTTTATCTCTTCGCGTTGTGCGTCGCTTAAGCTTAAACCGCGAAGGTGTTTAACAATTTCTTTAACCGGTTCGTGGTGACGCATACCAGGGCCTGCTGGCTGAGCCAACGCAAGTCCACCTAAGCTAATCGCCGCTACAGTTGCACTAGCAATTAATAACTTTTTCATTGTCGTCTCCTTTTTGTTCGGACACGTTAATCCTAGCGTGATAAATACAAAAAGCAGTCAACACACTGTAAAGCTTCTGTAAAGGTGATGCCGTTTTGTAATTGTAAAGGTCTGAAAAGATATAGTATGCGTTTGTCAGTGTTTTTCGTTTAATTTAGACAAGACTCACCACAAGCGTAGGTTGAAGTTTATAAAAATTACAGGCACTTTCATGAATCAAAGGTCAGCAGTTCCAACCGTTAAAGAGTTTAATACCATGAGTTCAGATTTTCATTTGCAGTCTATCCTTGTTATTGATGATGACCTTGAGCTAACTGAAATGCTCTCCACGTACCTGTCGAGTATGGGATATCAAGTGCAAGTGCGTAACGACGGCGAAGAAGGGTTATCTGAAGCTGTATCTGGACGACATTACGATCTTATTTTATTGGATGTGATGATGCCAAAGATGGATGGCTTCGATGTGTTGAAAAAACTTCGTGTCAGCCATAGCACGCCTGTACTTATGTTGACAGCAAGAGGCGATGATTACGACCGCATTTTAGGTCTGGAAATGGGCGCCGATGATTATTTACCGAAACCGTTTAACCATCGAGAGCTGGTGGCACGAATAAAAGCGATTGTGCGTCGTCATAATCTTTCCTCAACGGGAGGAGCGGTTGAACAAGATTTATTTGTGAATGGCATCTTTTTAAGCCCAAGTAGCCAGCTCGCTAAAGTAGACGATGTGGAATTAACGCTAACCACAACTGAATTTTTAATTTTGCGTTTACTAATGCTAAATGCCGCTCAGCGGGTAACGAAAGAAGAAATAAGCTTAAAGATACTCGGCAAGCCACTGCAAGCTTTTGACAGAAGCATTGATATGCATGTTAGCAATCTGCGAAAGAAAATCAGTGCAGTAGCCGTAGATGAAAAAATCAAAACCATCCGCGGAGTAGGGTACATGTTAATTGTTGGAAGCCATTAATGGTAAAACTGTTACGCAGCATCAGCCCAACGCGGGCCATCATGGGCCGTTTGTTTCTGTGGTTTTGGGCAACGTTCATTGTTACATCGCTTTTGGCCATTTGGGGAAGTCGCCTCTTTTTTGAAGACCTTCAAGTTGTGCAAATAAAGCCTCGCGAAGTAGAAGATTTAAATCAAGCCATTGAGCGGATGCAGCGTGGGCGCTTTCAGGACCTACCGTTACATGAGACGCTAGATCGCAATTCACGTGGCGTGAGAGGTCGACTGGTTGCGGTAGATATTCGCGACAACCGCCTTATTTCAGGTGGAGGCCCTCCGCTTCGTGACAACGATAAAGAAGATTTACTGCGTTTGGTAAATCAAACCTCCCCGATTGCAGTAAAGCGCGGCGCATTCAAAATCCTCGGCCCGGTTTTCTTCGAGCGAGACAATTCACGCTTTGCGCTTTTTGCGGTAAAGCTAGATATGCCCGAAAAGCAAACTCCTCCGGTTCTGCTGTTTTTGGCGATTGCACTTATTACTACCACGCTTTTGAGCTGGCTATTCGCCAAAACGCTGACCAACCCTATTTTGCACATTCAGGGTTCAGCAAAACGTTTAGCAAGCGGCGACTGGCAAACGCGGGTGGGCAAGGCTGCCAAGCGTCAGGATGAGTTAGGCCAGTTGGCGCGCGATTTCAATAAAATGGCTGAACAGCTCGAATCAATGTGGGGCGCACAGAAGCGATTATTGGCTGATGTCTCTCACGAACTTCGTTCACCCCTAGCGCGACTGCAAATGGCGCTAGGTCTTGCTCATCAGCAAAATGTAGACCCAGCCACCTTATCTCGCGTAGAACGAGAGGCTGACCGAATGGAAGCGCTAGTTAGTCAATTACTCACACTTAGTCGCGCGGAAGCTGGTGAGGCGAACATGCAAAAGCACGCTTTGTCTTTGGTACTTAACGATGTACTGACCGATGCTAACTTTGAAGCTGCAAATAAAAACAAGCAGTTAAGAATTGACGATATTCCTAAAAAGACGGTAGTCATCGATAGCATGATGTTTTGTCGTGCTGTCGAGAATGTTCTTCGAAACGCAATACGTCATAGCAAACTCATCACGCATATTGCGTTTAGCGAAGATGCGCAGCATTGGTATATTCACATTACAGATGACGGAGACGGACTAACCAGTGAAGAATGTGAACGGATTTTTTCACCGTTTTACAGGGCAACCCTTGCCAGAGAGCGTGAGTCTGGTGGTGTAGGCTTGGGGTTATCCATTGCAAAAGCGGCAGTTGAGTTGCATCATGGTCGCATAATCGCTGAACCTTCTGAGCGCGGCGGACTACGAGTTACAATGTCATTTCCTAAGTTATAATTGAGAAAATTGACAGTGCTCCGTGTCCTTACAAAGAGCGCAATTTCACTGTAATAGGGTATTTATGAACTGGACGTTCACGTCTGAAAATAACTTAGCCAGCACCTTTGCCACGCACATTAACCCTTTTTGGCAAAACAGTGTTACTCAAGGTCACTTCTCTGGGAAAGACAATATCAAGGTACGCTTTGCGCACTGTATCCCAGAATCGCCGCGAGCTACCATTGTAATATGCTCTGGTCGGATCGAATCCTATTTAAAATACAAAGAGTTCATTTACGATCTTTATCAAAATGGATTCGCTGTATTCATTTTAGATCACAGAGGCCAAGGCTTGTCAGACAGGATGACCCGCGATCCTCAGCATGGTTATGTTGCCCATTTCGACGACTACGTTGATGACTTCGTCATGTTTGTAGAAACTATTGTAAAGCCACTACAGCAAGGCCCGTTACAGCTGGTATGCCATTCGATGGGCGGCGCCATTGGTGCGCTGACGCTACTGCGTCTTCCGAATTTGTTTTCAAAAGCCGTTTTAGCTTCGCCCATGTTTGGCATTAAACCCGCTCTGCCCAATTGGTTGGCGAATGGCTTAATTCGCACAGGCCTTGCGGTAAACAGGATGAAAAAGAAAGATGCGGGGTACTTCTTTGGTCAAACCCCGTATATCGCGTTTCCTTTTTCACTTAATAAGCTCACCCACAGCAAAACCCGCTATGCCCTGTTTCGTGAGCTGTATGACGAAGAACAGGATATTCAACTTGGTGGCGTGACTACAGAGTGGTTAGCAGCGGCACATCAGGCAATGAATAAAATTGAAAGTAGCGCACGCGCTATTACAACGCCTTCGCTTGTATTAAGTGCAGACGATGACGCGATTATTGATAATAACCGTCAGCGCCGCGTTGCGCAGCTTATGCCAAATGCCAAACTTGAAATAGTGCCCCGTGCTTACCATGAACTATTCACCGAGTCTGACGATATTCGCGAGCGCTCCATGGCGCGTATTCTCGACTTTTTGACAGAAGACTCACTTACATAAGTGCAGCCAAAGCTAACATTTAGTTAGGTAATCGTAACTAAGGGCAGCGCCTTCTATTTCACAGGTAATAAAAGTACGTGCAAGGGTGATGACCAATGGCATTTCGGTATAAAATAAACGGGTTGTTAACTGTTAAGGTAATTTAAAAAAGCATGCTCGATATCGTACTCTATCAGCCAGAGATCCCGCCGAATACGGGAAACATCATCCGTTTATGTGCAAACAGTGGTTTTATGTTGCACTTGATTGAGCCTTTGGGGTTTGAATGGGATGATAAACGCGTTCGACGTGCTGGTTTAGATTATCACGAATTTGCTCACGTAAAGCGCCACGCAAGCTTAGACGCTTACCTGAATGATGCTAAGCCAAAACGGGTATTTGCTTGCACAACGAAAGGCAAAGCGTTTCATAGCGATGTGTCTTATCAAAAAGGCGATGCGTTAATTTTCGGACCGGAAACCCGAGGCTTACCAGACGACTATATTCAATCGCTTCCTCCGGAGCAGCGCGTTCGTATACCTATGCTGCCAGATAGTCGCAGTATGAACTTGTCTAATGCGGTATCGGTATTTGTGTATGAAAGCTGGCGTCAGTTTGGTTATGAAGGCGCGCGATAGCATTTACCCTCCCATATCCTGTATTTCTAAAAACTCTTTTAACTACATAATTCAGATGCTTATCTAGCTTAGAAAAGGTCTGTAAAGATAGCGTAAATGTAAAGATTGACTCTCGTGGCGAATCTTTACATTCGCTATATTGCATTCAGTTTTTTATACGGATTGAATGCTTTGAAACTCCCTCTACCCATTAAACTATTGCTTATTGCAATTACTGTATTTGTGCCTGCTTATGCTGTTTATGCATGGCTATACTCACCTCAGACAAATACCGAGTATCTCTTTCAAGGTGCAGAGATACGTGACATCGAATTAAATTTGGTGTCTACAGGTCAGCTTGAGCCCAAGCGCTACGTAGAGGTAGGTGCGCAGGTTTCAGGTCAGGTAGACAATATTCACGTAGAAGAGGGGGATATTGTCAAAGAAGGCGATTTGCTGGTAGAGATCGATGC
>NZ_JAFLMX010000299.1:0-1053 GCF_017849675.1 Alteromonas sp. AO-Serp | reverse complement strand
CTCTTAGAGCGTGCAGGCTATCACCAGTACGAAATTTCAGGCTACGCCAAAGCCGGGCACCAATGCCGCCATAACCTGAATTACTGGCGTTTTGGCGACTACTTAGGCATTGGCTGTGGTGCCCACGGGAAGATTACCGATGCCGCTAACGGCACAATTCATCGTACCGTTAAAGTGAAGCATCCAAGAGGCTATATGGAAATGAGCCGCCCGTATTTAGATACGCAAACGCTGGTTAGTGCAGACGACCTACCGTTTGAGTTTTTTATGAATAGGTTTCGTTTAGTTGAGCCTTGCCCGATGAGTGATTTTAGTGACTTCACAGGTACTGAGTTAACGGATGACGTTAAACGCGCACTGTCTGATGCTCATCACCAAGGGCTGCTTTCTATTTCAGGTAGTCACTGGCAGGTAACTGCTAAAGGACGTAGATATCTCAATTCTCTACTGTCGTGTTTCGTGTAATCTTGCCCTTTTGAGTCAACCAAAAAGTTAGATCAAAAAAGCCTGCTCACGCAGGCTTTTCTGTCTTAATCTGTCTTTAACCAAAATTAGTACACGTATTACTTATTTCAACTAGTTCTCACTCTTATCATGTCGCGTAATGATATTGTAAGGCTTGAAAGCAGGCACACTTGCTCGAAGGTTTTCTTCCGCTATATCTAAGCGTTTGAGCTTTTCACAAAACCACTCTGCCTTTTTACGCAATGTCGTAGCTTTATCACCTACATCAAGGTGCTCACCCACATTATTAAGCTGACGAGTAATTTCCGCTACTTTCTCTTGGTTAACCTCGCCGCTTCCAGTGTTGATACCACTGATCGCCGATAATATGCCGCCAACTGAAGTAGAAATAGCTTCCTCGAGTTGCGCTTCAATTTCACTATCAACGAACTCATCAACACTTTCCAGCGATCCGGGGCCAATGAAGTAGTGATTACTGGCATGTCTGAATTTATCTTTTACGCGGTTTTGTACGCGCTTCATCGCGGCGTTCAAACGCTCGTAGCTGTCGTGGTCACTGCCCACTAGACCTAAGTAAACATGCTCAAT
>NZ_JAFLMX010000023.1:0-1270 GCF_017849675.1 Alteromonas sp. AO-Serp | reverse complement strand
GGCGAACGCCATTACTAAGCACTTCAACCAAGGTCCCTTTGAAGCCCTATGGCGAAAAATGTATTTGCGCAGTTTTCACAAAAAGCAAAAATTGAAACAGGACGAAATAGAGCAGCTCACCTAACGCCATATCGCTTGCATCTTGAAAATTGTGTCTATACTGAACGGTAAACGTAACCTAAATAAGTAGGCCTGCTAAGCTTTACTCAATGTTAAAGGTTAGCAGGTCCAATGGCTTTTCCTTAGCCATTGAGGTAAATAGGCATGATACAAAATCGACGTCGAGTAGGGCTATTTTCAATAGTAGCGGTGATGATAATTTGGCACCTTTTCTGTCAAGAAGCTTTTGGAAGTGTGTTGGACAGTGCGCAAACATCACAGCTCCCCCCTAGCAGTTACGAAGTTAAGATAGTCGAAAGTAGTGAGCTCGACTATGCCTCTCATGCCTATTACTCTGCATTACTTAAATTAGCGCTTAGCAAAACAGAAGACCCTATTAAACCAACATATCTCGTAGAGAGTAGCGGCAATTTGGTGCAAGAACGCGTTCTGCGCCAACTAAACCAAGAAGGGGGAATTGACGTTTTTTGGACAGTGACGTCAAAACTACGTGAACAGCAAGCCATTCCGGTGCGGGTTCCTCTATTGAACGGAATCATGGGCTATCGCGTCTCTTTGATCCGCCAAAGTACTCTACGTGAGTTTAACAATGTTCGTAGCGCGCCTGATCTAAAGCGGTTTGTTGCAGGTCAAGGTCACGACTGGCCCGATTTTCAGATTCTAGAGCACAACGGATTTACTACGTTAGGAACCAGTAATTACGACATTATCATTGAGCTTTTAAAGGCTGGTAGAATTGATTACTTTCCACGTGCGGCTCATGAGGCGGTGGTAGAGGCGAAATCACTAAACGACCCAGACATTATCATAGAGCCTTCAGTTTTATTGTATTACCCGTCTTACATGTTCTTCTTCGTTTCACAATCGAAACCTGAATTAGCGCAGCGCATAGAACGGGGATTAAATATTGCTCGACAAGACGGAAGCTTCGCCGCGTTATTTGAAAAGTACATTAGTTTTAAAGATATTGAAAAAGCGCTGAAGCTTTCAGAGAGAACCGTACTCAAACTTAATAATCCACACCTCTCCGAAGCGACGCTCGAGGCAACAGCATCAGAAGCCCAACAACTTGAGGTTGTACAATAGGTAGCTCGAATAGCACGTTATAAGACTACAGCATTCTTATCAGTGTTACTTCTCATCAAGGAAA
>NZ_JAFLMX010000018.1:0-53321 GCF_017849675.1 Alteromonas sp. AO-Serp | reverse complement strand
GCATCGTCGTGACGAAGCTTGCGGGGTAGGGTTTCCCAATATGATTTAAGCTCTACAGCGCCTTGCTTACTGGCAATTTCCGCAAACTTACCTTTGGCAATACGCTGGCTCCATGCGGTGTAATCCGCTTTGGGCAAAGCTTTACGCCAACCTGACAAATTCTCCTGAAGTACTTGCCACTTACCTAACTTGGCAAAAATTTGCGCTTTCAACTGCACAACCTGCTTGTTCTCGCGCTCTTGCTCGTCAAGCTCGTTAAGTTTCTCTAATGCCGCATCGTATTTTTCTTCAGCCATATCAATACGTGCGTGCATGACCATTGCGGATACTTTTGCTTTTGGAAAATCAGTTGCCTGAACAAGGAAATAACGGGCTTTGGCTAAATCGTTATTGGCAAAAGCAATTTGCGCTGACGCCAAATAGTTAACGCCTTCGAAATCGCCGTTGGTGGTTTTGCTTAGCGCCTTTTGAGCTGTATCAAAATCACCTGCAGCCATTGCGTGTAAGCCGTCGTAAAACGCACGCTTACGTTTGCGCTCACCTAAGGTGCCGAACCATTTATGTGAACCTGTGATCAAGCTTAACGCCCACAATACCAATCGAGATAGTACGTACCAGGCAATGACGGCACCTATCACTAAAATACAAAAGCTAATCACCGTCATTTCAACAGCGGTGTTACCCAGTGATATTAGTACGTAGCCCTTATCGCCTAACAACATCGGGCCAACAATGAGTGCAACAACAAATGCGGCTAATACCGCAAGGGCAATAGCTAACCATTTCATAGTGCACTTGCTCCTTGTCCGAACACTTGCTTAACGCGGCTATCCAGTAAACGCTCTAGCGGTTTTTGTGACGCTAGCTCTGTAGGTATTGGGCGCGATACATCGGTAGCAATGAGGTTTTGTAGTGCATCTACAAAACCCGTTACCTGGCTTTTTTCTGTGTCGAACTTTTCAATAATTAACGTTTGAGCGTATTGAAGCGACTGGCTGTAAAGCCCTGCATCGCCCTGAAGTGCGGCGGTTTGCGCGTGCATAAGCTGCAGACGAAGCTGCTCTTTTGCTAGGAACTGGGCTTCTAGTGAAAGCACTGGTTCAACAGGGCCTTCAATGGTTTTTATGGTAAGAAAATCGTTCACCAGTGAACGCCACACCTTCGCAAGGTTCTCCTGCCAGTCGTCAGCTGACTCCGATAAGGTCGTGTCTTCTGCATTAGCGTCTTGTGGTTTTTCAAAGGTATCAAGTGGTAGCTTATCTATTTGCGCTATCATGCCTGTAAGCGCAAGGGCTACGGAACTTTGTGATACAGGGTTAAGCTGTTGTAAGGTTTGAATATCTTCAGCAAGGTTTGCGCGAACCGGAAGTACCGATGGGTCGGCCAACGACTTTAAGCGTTTATCTGCGTTAACTAGCAGCAAAATTGCTGTGCGTACGTCGTTTTCTAACCAAAGCTTTCTGCCTGCCATGCGAACTAAGTAATCAGCTTCAGCAATGAGCCAGTCTGCCGGGCGGCGACCTTCCATATTATTTAGTTGTTCAAGGGTCGATTCAGCTTGCAGCGTCAGCTTTTCGTTTTGCGCTTTTAACTCGGCTACCGTGCTTTCTAACGTTTGGTTGGTGCGAGCTACTTTGTCGATAGAGGCAACAAGACCAGCGCGCTCACGCTCAATAGTGTTTAGCTGAGAGGTCGTCGTTTGAAGTGCAGATTTAGAGTCCTTGCTTGCCGACTGTTGCTGCATGTAATACCAGTAACCTGCGCCAGCCATACCAAGCACAATAAGGAAAAGGATGATTACAACAAACCACAGTAGACCATTTCCCGACGATTTCTTTTTAGCAGCACCCGATGGTGTTGATTCACTGTGCGTGGCAGAAGATTCGATAACGTCTTTTTCAGCTTCCACTTTCACGAGTTCCTCTTTTTGTGGGCTACTTTCATTGTTGTTGGCCATTCAATACTCCCAGTTATCCTTTACCCAGGCGATGAGTGCCTGATCGGTGGCTCGCTGACAAACCGCTACCTCTTTAATGCCTTGGCTAGTGAGGGTTTTGGCAATTCGATCGCTCACTGTTAACCATTTAATAGATTTAAGTGCTTGGCCAAATTGCGCAATTAGTTGCAGTGCCATTGCTTCGCTTGTAGCGATAATGCCGCTAACTTCGCCCATTTTCCACCGTTTTGTGTAAATTGGGCTTGTAAGTTGCTCTCTTTTATAAACGCAAAAGCTATTCACTAAAATACCTTTTTCGTCTAATCCTGTGGCTATGGCGTCGCGCCCACCTTCACCCTTAATGATAACGACATGCTGACAGTTTGCCTCATTAAGTTGGTGCATTGCCAGTATACCTTCGGATGTATGGGCTTCGGGAATAGCAACCTGCGCCGATGAAAACGCCTGAAGTCCCGCTTGTAATTTTCGTGCAGTGGCATCGCCCACAGCTATGATCAATGGTGATTCGTTAGCCGTTTCGCGTAAGCCTTCAATAACGGTGTCTACAGCATATACGCTGGTAACAACAATTGCGTTTACTGCATTTGACGCTAAAAATTCTGCAGCAGCTTTTCTTTCAGACGAAATATCAATGATGTTAGACGTGGCAACGCCTACCGCGTCAATTCCGGCTTTTTCAAAGGCAGAAGCGCTTGCTTTTAACTTTGGCAGTGGGCGTGTAAACAGCAACATACTATCGAATTTTCATCCTTTTATTTTACTGCGTAAACCTGCACGCATTCGACAAACTATAACTTAGTTATAAAGCGCCTTTAAGATTTCACCGGCACCTTGCTCAAGAAGGGATTCCGCTACTTCAACACCAATATCTGCGGCTTTTTCTCGCGACGCTGTAGCAGAAGCAAAGAGCAGTTCTGAACCATCTGGCTTACCAACCATACCGGTTAGTGTCAGCACATCGCCATCAAGCGTGGCAAAGCTACCAATAGGTACTTGGCAGCCGCCTTCCAATCTCTCGTTCATGGCGCGTTCCGCAGTAACGCGTGTATTAGTGTCTGTATGGTTCAGCGCCTGTAGCAACTTAATTAGCTCTTCATCGTCGTTACGGCACTCAATACCTACGGCACCTTGTCCAACGGCGGGTAGTGAAATATCAGCGGGTAACGGCATGCGAATACGAGATTCCATTTCAAGGCGAATAAGGCCAGCAGAAGCTAAGATAATGGCGTCGTACTCACCTGCGTCTAGCTTGGCTAGACGAGTATTCACGTTTCCGCGCAGGTCCTTGATGATAAGGTCAGGGCGATACTTGCGAATTTGGCACTGTCTGCGAAGGCTAGACGTACCTACTACTGCGCCCTGGGGCAGGGCATCTAAACTGTCGTGATTACTTGAAACAAAGGCGTCGAACGGGTTTTCTCGCTCACAAATAGCGTGAAGGCCAAAACCTTCAGGAAATTCGACCGGTACGTCTTTCATAGAGTGCACGGCTATATCGGCACGGCCTTCAAGCATGGCAATTTCAAGCTCTTTTATGAAAAGTCCTTTACCACCAATTTTCGCCAGAGGTGTATCTAAAATTTTGTCGCCCTGCGTGCTCATAGGCACAAGCTCAACGGTCATTGACCGATAATGCTCCAACAATTTTGCCTTCACATACTCTGCTTGCCAAAGCGCTAAAGCACTTTTTCTAGTAGCAATTCGAACGGTGCGGGTAGTGTTGAGGTGACTCATGGCTATTCCAAACTATATAAAAAGAAACTAAAACGATGTATCACATAACGTCATACGATATACCCCGTAGTATACGCATTTTCTGTATTAATGTTTGAAATTAGGCGCAGTTTTCTCCTTGGTTATTATTGAACATTCAGTCTATGCTGAAAGGAATAATGGTTAATTAGTTTTAAATGCGGAGATAAGTCTTTTTATGGACAGTTCGTCGTTGCGTCAATTACTTAGAAGTGCTCAGCAAGATGAAGCGGAAGCCAAACGAAGGCGCTTAACGCTATATTTCATATCTTATGTTGGTGGCACCATTATGGCGTTTATGGCGTGGATCAACATGGGTACAAACAATCCATTGCTCGTTGGAACGCTGGCGGGGTCAGCTGCTTTTGTGTACGCCAATGTGGCGTTATCCCATATGTTCCCTCGCGTCGATGTCTTCTATTATTTAGCAGGCTTAGTGGTAGCATTCACCATAAACGGCTTGGTTTATACCGGCGGGCTCAATAACACTGGGCTTTATTTTATTTTTCCCCTGCTTTTTATTCAGATAGTTGTTGTGCGTTTCAAGCCCGCCATGGTTTACGTAGCAGTAACCATGGGTATCGCTATTTTTATGCTCTACAATCAAGAAAAAATAGTGGCTGAGTACCCAGCAGAACATGTTTCCCGTTTCCTAATCGCCACGTTCTGTTTCATTTGCGTCGCCTTTATAGGTGAAAATTTCTGGCATCAAAGTAGAAAAGAAATGCTGCGTGAAAATCTAGAGCGCATGCGGCAGGCTAATACCGATCCGCTTACAAAACTTCCTAACCGGCGATTCCTTGAAGCTGTTTTTTTTGAACGCGCAATGCAAGATCCCGGTGCTCATTTCCCTTTAAGTGCGGTGGTGGTAGATATTGACCATTTCAAAACAATCAACGATACCTATGGCCACGATATTGGTGACGAAGTGCTTATACACATCACTCGCCTAATGAAAGAAGCAGTAAGAACTACTGACGTGGTGGCAAGAACCGGTGGTGAAGAGTTTTTGGTTCTATTCCCTCATGCAACGTTGAGCCAAGCGGTAAAATTAGCGGAAAAAATGAGGAAGGTGATTGAAGCTAATCCGTTTGTAGAGGGTGATGTTAATCACTCCATAACCGCAAGCTTTGGTGTAGCCACAGCGCTTACTGATACAAACTTGCACGCTTGTTTGAAGCAGGCCGATGACAATCTTTACAAAGCTAAAAATGCGGGGCGCAACAGAGTCGTCGAATAGTTATTGGAATAAACGCGAAATAAAGAAGAGACGGAAGGCGCAACTTTGCAATCGATAGACGTGTACCCACTTACGCTAAGAATAAAGCTGGCTTTTGTTGCTTCACCAGCTTTCTCTTTTGTTCAAATACTAGGGCCTGTTGAGCTTTATTATATGAACGTAATTTGCAGCAAGGGCCAACAGGCTCTTAAGGCATTACCCTAGAACTTTTTGAAGCCACGCACTAATGTCGTTAAGCTCTTGCATACAAACATTGTGCTGCATAGTGTAAGTCTGCCACGTGGCATTAAAGCCACTTTCGCTCAGCGTTTTAAACGCAGCATTGCCCATAAATACCGGCACTACTTCGTCTTGCTCACCATGTGCCATCATAATTGGCGTTTCGCGGTTTGTGTCTTTTGCTTCGCTTCCAAGAAGTGATGGCTCGCACATGTAGGTAGATAGAGCGATAACACCTGCAAATTTATTGGCATATCTAGGTGCTAAGTGCAGAGCAATAACACCGCCCTGAGAAAATCCTGCAAGTACAATACGTTCACTAGGAATGCCACTTTCAATTTGTGCTTCGATAAGCGCTTCTACCTGAGCAGCCGACTCTTTTACACCTTCTAAGTCCGCACGGCTTTCAAAATCTAACGATTTAATATCGTACCAAGCGCGCATTCTCATGCCGCCATTGATAGTCACAGGGCGTTCTGGAGCGTGAGGAAAGATAAATTTAACTGCCATTGATTCGGGCAGTTTTAGCTCGGGCACAATAGGCGCAAAACCATGGCCTGAATCGCCAAGACCGTGAAGCCAGATAACGCAGGCATCAGGCGTAGTGGATGGGTTTATCTCTACGCACGGCAGAAGTTGCTGAGTCATGCTTTATTTCCTAGTTTTGGGGTCAGAGTACATTTAGGGCCAGAAAAAGTACTCTGACCCCATTAATTTTTGCTGTGGTAACCCATCGGCATAAGCTTGATAGAGTGAACCAAGTTTTCACTATGCAATGAAAGGTACGGCACAACCGCTTAATATGCTATCATTGCCACTTGAAATCACCACATTTTGAAAGAATTTTAATACCCTATGGCTTCACTACTCGGCAACTTATTCATTCTTGCAGCTCCTTCTGGAGCAGGAAAATCAAGCCTTATAAAGGCGCTAATGGAAAAGTATGAAAGCAATACAGCTACGCCAATGCAGGTGTCTGTATCTCATACAACACGTCAACCTCGTCCGGGTGAAGTCGACGGCGTGCACTACCATTTTGTGAGCCGAGAGCAGTTTGAAGCGCTGATTGAGCAGGGTGTGTTTTTTGAATACGCAGAAGTATTTGGCAATTATTACGGCACATCCCGCGTGACAATTGAACAAACTTTGCACCGTGGCATTGACGTATTTTTAGATATCGATTGGCAGGGCGCGCGCCAAGTCAAAAAGCTTATGCCAGACACATGCGGTATTTTCATTCTTCCGCCTTCACTCGACGTGCTAGAGCAGCGTTTAAATAATCGCGGTCAAGACAGTGAAGAAGTCATTGCAGGGCGTATGGCGCAAGCCGTAGCTGAAATGTCTCATTTCAATGAGTTCGATAGCGTAATTATTAACGACGACTTTGCGACTGCGTTAAACGATTTGGAAGCCATCGTTACAGCACAGCGACTTCGCACGGCAAAACAACAAATGCGCCATCAAGTGCTATTGGACGAACTGCTCGGTAGCGCGTAAGCTTAACTTAACAATACGTGTTTTGTTTTAGCATCGAACGATCGCTGCATAAATTGCATGATCTGACTGCTTCAAATTCAAACAAAACGCTAGGATCGCGCCACGTATCTGTGTATACTACGCGGCCGTTTTTTGAATAACTTGCTCAACCTAATTTTCGGAGAAATACATGGCTCGCGTAACTGTAGAAGATGCCGTAGATAAAATTGGTAACCGCTTTGACCTAGTGCTTGTTGCTGCACGCCGTGCACGTCAAATTGCCACTGAAGGCAAAGATCCTATGGTTGACGTTCAAAACGATAAGCCAACTGTTACAGCACTTCGTGAAATTGAAGAAGGTTTGGTAACGGCTGCTACGCTTGAACAAGCAGAACTTCAAGCTCAAGAGCAGCAAGAACATGCTGAATTTGCATCAGTAGCAAACATCCTATCTGATCAATAAAACCTCTTTTTAACGGTTTTATCGGTATTTTAGCGCCAGTGCTTTGAAAAAAGCACTGGCGCTTTACTTTTGGCGTATTGGCTTCTTGCACAATTAAACGTATTCTTAGGGTTGTAACGTTAGATAAGGGTCACGCTTCACTGTGTATTTGTTTGAAGGTTTAAAGCAGAAAGTTTTAGAGTACTTACCAGCCGACCGCGTTCAGTTGGTACAAGAATCTTTTGTGCTTGCGCAAGAAGCGCATGACGGACAAATGCGTTCAAGCGGCGATCCGTACATTACTCACCCAGTTGCCGTCGCCGGTATTTTGGCTGACATGCACCTTGATCACGAAACGATCATGGCAGCACTCCTTCACGACGTTATTGAAGATACCCATTACAGCAAAGAAGACTTAGCCGAAGCTTTTGGCGATACCGTTGCTGAACTGGTAGAAGGGGTAAGTAAGCTAGATAAACTCGCGTTTAGCACTAAACAGGAAGCGCAGGCAGAAAACTTCCGCAAAATGATGATGGCCATGGTGCAAGACATCAGGGTTATTCTTATCAAGCTTGCTGATCGCACGCACAACATGCGCACGCTCGGGTCATTACGACCAGACAAGCGCCGCCGCATTGCGCTAGAAACGCTAGAAATCTACGCGCCAATTGCCCACCGCTTGGGTATTCACGACATTAAAAATGAGCTTGAAGATTTAGGTTTTCAGGCCATGTATCCTATGCGCCATCGCGCACTAAAGTCTGCTGTGCGCCAGGCCCGCGGTAATCGTAAAGAGATTATCGAAAACATTCGCGAAGAGCTGAACACTCGTTTAGACGCCTATCAAATTGAGTCGAATGTACTGGGTCGCGAAAAACACTTGTATTCCATTTACCGCAAAATGAAAAACAAAGAACTGATGTTCAATGAGGTAATGGATATTTATGCGTTTCGCATCGTTGTTCAATCGGTAGATAACTGTTATCGCGCCCTCGGTGCTATGCATGGGCTGTACAAGCCTATTGAAAACCGTTTTAAAGATTATATCGCTATCCCTCGAACCAACGGCTATCAGTCGTTGCATACGTCATTAATTGGCCCGCACGGCATTCCTGTGGAAATTCAAATTCGAACCCAGGAAATGGACCAAATGGCAGACAAAGGGGTGGCGGCGCACTGGCTTTACAAAGAACCTGGCGATAATGGCACCACAGCACAGCTTCGAGCGCGCAAGTGGATGCAAAGCCTGCTTGAGCTTCAGCAATCGGCCAGCTCATCCTTTGAATTCATCGAATCGGTAAAAACCGACCTGTTCCCTGATGAAATTTACGTATTTACACCAGACGGACGTATTATCGAGTTGCCAATGGGCGCAACCGCCGTTGACTTCGCTTATGCCGTGCATTCTGATGTGGGTAATACCTGCGTAGGTGTGCGCGTAGAGCGCAGAAACTTTAGCTTAAGTAAGCCGCTTGAAAACGGTCAAACCGTGGAAATTATTACCTCGCCGAAAGCGAAGCCTAATGCAAATTGGCTAAACTTTGTGGTGAGCGCTCGCGCGCGAACGCGTATTCGTCAGTATCTGCGTAAACAGCATTCTCAAGAAGCGGTGAACATGGGTAACCGTCTACTTCGTCATGCGTTAGGCAGCGTTAAACTAGACGATATTCCAAACGAAGATATCGAACGTGTGGTAGCCGAAACCAAGCACGCTAATTTTGACGACTTGCTAGTAGATATCGGCCTTGGTAACGAGCTAAGCGCAATTGTAGCGCGCCGTTTATTGGGTGAAAGCACAACAGACTTATCAGACAAGAAAGGTAATGTGGCTATTCGCGGCACAGAAGGCCTGCTTGTTCACTATTCTCGTTGTTGCCATCCTATTCCAGACGATGAAATTGTAGCGGTTTTAAGCCCCGGCCGCGGCATGACCATTCACCAAATTGGGTGTAACAATATTCGCAAGCTAACACGCGAAGAGCCTCAACGCGTGCTGCCCATGCAATGGGACGACAACCCGCAAGGCGAATTTAAAGCGTCATTGCGTATAGAGTTGTTTAACCATCAAGGCACACTGGCAACTTTAACGAACACCATTTCAGGGTGCGATTCCAATATCATTGGTCTGCAAACTGAAGAGAAAGAGAGTAATATCTACTTTATTGACCTTGAACTTACCACGCACAACCGTGTGCACCTGGCTCGCGTAATGAAGAAAATACGTACTATGCCGGAAGTTCAAAGAGTGTCTCGTCATAGTCAATCACGACACTAATTACTACACTATTTAGGAACTACTATGTCTAAGTCTATTATTCAGACCGATAAGGCACCTGCTGCTATTGGTACTTATAGCCAAGCGGTTAAAGCTGGCACTACCGTTTACCTTTCAGGGCAAATTCCTCTTGTTGCTGAAACTATGGAAATGGTTTCTGACGACTTTGAAGCTCAAGCTGTACAAGTTTTTGAGAACATTAAAGCGGTGTGTGACGCTGCGGGCGGTACTACAAATGACCTAGTGAAGGTGAACATCTTCCTTATCGACCTAGGTCACTTTGCAACGGTTAATGAAATTATGAGCCGTTACTTCACCAAGCCTTACCCAGCACGCGCAGCCGTTCAGGTGTCTGCATTGCCTAAAGGTGCACAAATTGAAATTGATGGTGTAATGGAACTGCCGGAGTAAGCCATGTCACCTGAGCGTTACCAGCGCATAAGACAAGTGCTGGAAAGAAGGCAAACTGATCTTACGGTTTGCCTTGAAAATGTACACAAGCCGCATAACGTATCTGCAGTAGTGAGAACCTGTGATGCAGTGGGTATTCATCGCGTTCACACCGTATGGGAAAAGAAATACCAGTTCCGTCGCGGCACCGCTATGGGCAGCCAACAATGGGTGCGTCAAACCAATCACGATAATATCAACGACGCGATGGCTGAATTAAAAGGCCAAGGTATGCAGGTGCTGGTAACCCACTTATCTGATACCGCTGTCGATTTTCGTGATATTGACTACACCAAGCCTACGGCTATTTTGTTTGGTCAGGAAAAGTATGGTGCTTCTGATGAGGCGAAAGCCATTGCCGATCAAGACATTGTTATTCCTATGATGGGCATGGTGCAGTCGTTGAACGTATCGGTGGCCGCAGCGCTAGTGCTTTATGAAGCCCAGCGCCAACGTACTATTGCAGGTATGTATAACACTCAGCAATTACCAGAAGAAGAGTGCCAAGCATTGGCCTTTCAAAATGGTTACCCGCGTTTGTATAAACTTTGCCAACGCAAAGGTTTGCCTTTGCCTGCTATTAACGCCATTGGTGAAGTGGATGCCGACGATAGCTGGTGGAAAGAAATGCAGATCACAAAAGCAGAAGCAAACGCGCTAGAGGCCGACTAGGGCCTAACCTATTGGTTGCACTTTTAGTTTTGCTCTTACTTGTATAGGGGCCAGCGTAAAAAACTGGCCTAAAGCGTACTCGCCAACCCCTCAACAATCCTTTACACTTCTTTTCCTATAACACGTTGAATAACACCAGCTTGTGCCAATTCAAAGGTTAAATAGTTAATGTTCCAAAAGAAGGATATCGCTTGATGCAAGCACTGGCCACTACACCCATTACTGCGCTTAAAGGCGTAGGCGCAAAGGTGGCAGAAAAGCTTAACAAAATAGGTTTGTTTACCCTTCAAGATATTCTGTTTCATCTTCCTCACCGCTACGAAGACAGAACCCGTATTTATAGCGTGGCAGAGTGCCGCCCGTTTACCCATGTAAGCGTGCAGGGCGAGGTAATGAGCGCCGACATTCAGTACGGAAAGAAGCGCATGCTAGTGGTTAAGCTTAGCGACGGTACGGGTACCATAACCTTACGCTTTTTCCACTTTGGTGCAGTGCAGCGGTCTATTATGACGCCAAGAAACACGGTGCGGTGTTTCGGAGAAGTGCGTACTGGAAAGTGGGGCATTGAAATGATGCATCCCGAATTTAAATTAGTGGATGAAGACGCGCCACCATCAGAAGAATCACTAACGCCTGTTTACCCCACCACAGACGGTGTTAAGCAGTTAACCCTTCGCAATTTAACTGATCAGGCTTTAAAACTACTAGATAAAGGCGCGCTGGCCGACTTACTGCCCGACGGCATTTACGATGACCAAATTAGCCTTAATGAGGCGCTTCATTTGGTGCATCGGCCACCACCAGATGTAGACGTACACGAAATGGAAGAGGGGCTGCACCCGGCTCAGTATCGGTTAATATTAGAAGAGTTATTGTCACACCACCTAAGTGTGTTGAAAGTACGCAAGCTATCTGACGCCCAGCCCGGTATTCCTATTAAGGTGAACCAGCCGCTTATCGATAAAATGCTCGCTCAACTACCATTCTCACCAACGGGTGCACAGGCTCGGGTAGTGGAAGATATTCAAAAAGATATGCAACACGCGCGGCCTATGATGCGCCTTGTACAAGGCGATGTAGGGTCGGGCAAAACCTTAGTTGCGGCACTGGCCGCGCTATCAGCCATTGGTGCAGGGCATCAGGTAGCGTTAATGGCACCTACTGAGCTGTTGGCAGAACAGCATGCCAATAACTTTCGTGGCTGGCTAGAACCTTTAGGTATTGAAGTAGGTTGGCTTGCCGGAAAGCTGAAAGGCAAAGCCCGCAATGAAGTATTAGCCCGCTTAGAAGCTGGCGATATTCAAATGTTGGTGGGTACTCACGCCATCTTCCAGGAAAGCGTAAATTACCAGCAGCTAGCGCTAGTTATTGTAGATGAACAACACCGCTTTGGTGTGCATCAACGTTTGGCCCTGCGAGATAAAGGCGAACAGCAAGGTCGCTACCCTCATCAGCTAATTATGACGGCGACGCCTATTCCAAGAACGTTGGCCATGACAGCCTATGCCGATTTAGACACCTCGGTTATTGATGAGTTGCCACCGGGCAGAACACCGGTGCAAACCGTGGTATTACCCGATACACGCCGCGCCGATGTGATAGAGCGCGTACGTCAGGCTTGTAAAGAAAACGGCCGCCAAGCCTACTGGGTGTGTACGCTAATTGATGAGTCGGAAGTGTTGGAGTGTCAGGCAGCAGAAGACGCTGCGGTTACCCTTCGTACTGCGCTGCCAGACCTACACGTTGGTTTGGTACACGGGCGTTTAAAGCCTGCTGAAAAAGCGCAGGTTATGGCCGACTTTAAAGACGGAAAGCTGGATTTATTGGTAGCGACTACCGTTATTGAAGTAGGCGTAGACGTACCTAATGCCAGCATCATGATCATTGAAAACCCTGAACGATTGGGTTTAGCGCAGCTTCACCAGCTTAGAGGCCGAGTAGGGCGTGGTGCGGTAGAAAGTCAGTGTGTACTTATGTACCAGAGCCCACTATCGAAAACCGCTACTCAGCGCCTTGGCGTATTGCGCGAATCTAACGACGGGTTTTATATTGCCCAGCGCGATTTGGAAATTCGTGGCCCGGGTGAATTTATGGGTACTAAGCAAACGGGAATGGCCGAGCTTAAAATAGCAGACCTAGTACGCGACGCCGCTCTTATCCCTAAGGTTCAGGAAATTGCCTATACCCTTTGGGACAAATACCCCTCTCACGCTCAAGCCATCATTAATAGATGGATAGGGCATAAGGAACAGTACGGTCATGCTTAATCATGTGCCTTTAATCATTTGTGATGACACCAATAGCGATGACGCTGCATTAATTAGTGCAATCAGCGAAAAGTGGGGTTTTCCTGTTGTTAGCAGTAGTGAAAAGCCTAGCGAAGGCCTGTATTTGCAGGTACAAAACGGCGTGCTTGGACTTGCCGACGCAGGTGAGAAAAAAGTGAATCCGGTAGAAGTTGATTTTGCTTCGCCGGCAAGTTTGTATCGCAAGCAGCACGGCGGTGGGCGCAAAGAGCCCATTGTTAAGGCCATTGGTCTTAAAGGCAATGAAGCATGGCACGTAGTGGATGCAACGCCTGGGCTAGGTCGTGATGCCTTTGTATTGGTAAGCGTTGGCTGCAAGGTCACTATGATAGAGCGATCGCCCGTGGTTGCCGCCTTGCTTGAAGATGGTATTCGCAGATTAGCGCTTAGTTTTCCGGAACTTGCAGCTAAAATGTCGCTTCAACATGGAAATAGTGCTGAGGTAATGCAATACTTCACTGGTGAGAATGTGAACGCTATTTACTTAGACCCCATGTTCCCACACAAAAAGAAGTCAGCCTTGGTGAAAAAGGAAATGCGGCTGTTTCAGCAACTGCTTGGTCATGACCCAGACGCAGATGCGCTGTTACCGCCAGCACTAGAGCTAGCCACGCACCGGGTAGTGGTGAAACGCCCAAACAGTGCAGACGTGCTGGCAGGAATAAAAGCATCAATGGCTATTGAAAGCAAAAAACACAGATTTGATGTGTATTTGTGTCAAAAAAATCTAGGAGAGTAGCATGATACAAGTTGGGGGCACTTTGCCTGAAGTAGATTTTAGCCTTTTAGAAAACGGCGAAATAACCAACCCAGGAACGAACGAACTGTTTTCGGATAAACGCGTTGTATTGTTTGCGGTACCCGGTGCATTTACACCGACCTGTTCTCAAGCCCACTTACCGGGCTATGTAGCGCTTGCTGATAAGCTTAAAGCCAAAGGTATTGATAGTATTATTTGCTTAAGCGTGAACGATGCATTTGTTATGGATGCATGGGGCAAAGCGAGCAACGCTGAAGAGATCATAATGCTGGCAGACGGCAATGGTTTCTTTACCAAGCAAATTGGCTTAGACATGAGCACGGGCAATTTCGGTGGCTTGCGTTCGTTACGCTATTCCATGCTTGTGGAAGATGGCGAAGTGAAAAAGCTAAACGTTGAAGACCCAGGTCGTTTCGACGTTAGCGATGCGCAAACCATGCTAGATAGCCTATAACACCGAAACTACGGCGTTAATAATATCAAGAGCCCGCAACTAAGGTTGCGGGCTTTTTTCGTTTAGATGTTTGTGAATAGGTTAATTGACTTAAGCGTATACTTGGTTGCCATTTTCATTAAAATGTAACCTATGTATGATCTGGCGCTCTGTAAATAGCGTTGAATATCAGTACGTTCAGTGAAGGTTAATGAACTAACATGTAGTATTCTGTGTCGAAAGTGCAGAAAAAATAAGGGCTAACACACTACGTTACTTAGCATGTGGGCTCGTTCAGTTACCTTTACTTGCTTAATGATAATAAGTATCATTTGCGTGAAAAGACAAACGTTTTAGGAATAATTATGACAACAACACTGAAAAAAATGAGTGCTTTGGTACTGGCTTCTGCGGTCACTTTCTCGATGCTATCTTCTCAGGCGCTTGCTAACGGTGCCATTGGCGATCACGTGAACAATCTTCACGCGCACATCGGCGAATATACGGAAGAGGTACATTGGTTAGAAAGCAAGTTTGGCAGTGTTGTTGATGCGTATGAAGCAAAAGATAAATCGCTTAAGACCGATGCACTGATTGAGTATTGGGAAGAGGTGGATTTTCACTCTGCTATTGAAACCCAGTATGTGCCTATTTACGCCTCTATTTGGCAAGGTATTTATGGTGTGAAAGTCGCCATTGATGAAGGTAAGCCTGTTGCAGACGTGCGCGTAGAGCAAGAGAAGCTAAATCATGCCTTGTGGCAGGCGTTAGGCGCAGTTAAACTTGCGTCCCAGTATCAAAAGAAAGGTTTAGTGAACAAGGTTCAAACCACCGAAAAAGAACCTACCACAGGCCCTGAAGTTATCGACGATATTAAAACACGTCTTGATCGTGTTGTTGCTAAGTACGCGGAACAGCTTCACGAAGTAGCAACTACACTCGTTCACGATACTTACCTTCAACGATTTGAAGGTGTGGAAGGTGACTTGATTGCGAAAAACGCAGCTTTGGTTGAAGACTTGGAGAAAGACTTTAACGTAACGCTTCCACAAGCTATCTCAAAAGACACTGGCGTTGATTCAGTTCGTAAGGTCGTAGAGTCTATGCAGGCCAAACTTGACCGCGCTCGCGCACTTTTGGTTGAAGTAGAACAAAGTCGTAAAGACGTATTTTAAGGAAGGTGTATGCAACGTAGAACATTCTTACAAGGCTTAGCAGCGGCCGGTGCATTATCTGGTTTGCCGTTTAGTTTTGCTCACGCTATGACACAAACAGGCAGTGTGTCAGTTGAGTCACTGCCTAAATTAGAAGGTGATCTCACACTTTACTTAGGTCGTGGTGAAGGTGGTTTGTACGAGAATGTTCTTAAGGCCATCGAAAAGCGCAACCCAAAGCTTAATCTTAAAATAAGACGCGGCGGCTCTGCGGCATTAGCCAACACCATCGTAGCTGAGACTAAGGCAGGCGTTAAACGCGCCGACCTTTTCTGGGCCGTAGACACGGGCTCTATTGGCATGGTTACTGATGCTGGCGCGGCTAAGCCGTTGCCAGACGACCTTACTGCGCAGCTGCGTGAAGATTTTCAGTACCCGAGCTGGTCACCGGTAACAGGTCGTGTGCGTACACTGCCTTATAACACTGAGCGTGTTAAACCGGAGCAAATCCCTGAAAGCGTGATGGCGTTAGCCGACAGCGATTTAAAAATTGGCTGGGCGCCAGCCTACTCATCGTTTCAGTCTTTTGTCACGGCAATGCGCATTTTAGAGGGCGATAAAGCCACTAAATCATGGCTTAAAGGCATTAATAAGCACTCGAAAAAGTACGCAGGTGAACTTGGTGTAGTGATGGGCGTTGAACGTGGTGAAGTCGATATTGGCTTTGCGAATCACTACTACACCCTTCGCCTTAAATCAGGTAAGCCGAATGCAAACGTAGCGCTTGCGTACAGTAAAAGCGACGCAGGTTGCCTAGTAAATGCGTCTGGTATTGTGGCATTGAGCGACGGTGACTTGCCGGTTAACTTTATTCGTTACCTGCTTTCACACGAAGTTCAGTCTTATCTTGCTCGCGAAGCCTACGAAATCCCTCTGGTTCAAGGGGTTGAACAGCCGCAAGGCTTAGCTGATCTAAGCACGCTGTCACCGCCTGAAATGGACCTTCGTAAACTGGCTGACTTACGCCCTACACTTAATCTTATGAGGGAAGTTGGCGTACTGTGACAAATTGGCCAAAGTCGTATCCACTGGCACTTCTTATCGCGCTGATGGCTTTATTGCCCGTCGGCGTTTTGTTTTCTCTAGCTCAAGATAGTGCGCAACTTTTTGATACCCATAATCTAAGGGTACTAGCGAACACGGTGTCATTGGTGGTGCTTACCATTATTGGCTCTGTACTTATCGGAGTGCCGCTTGCCTTTTTAACCGCTTATGTGCAGATGCCATTTAAGCGATTTTGGCTCATTTTACTTGCCGCGCCATTAGCACTACCAAGCTACATTGGCGCATTTGCGATGTACTTTTCATTTGGCACAGGTGGCGAAATTGAAAACGTACTGGGAATTAGCACGCCACCTATCAGCGGCCTTTGGGGCTCTGCGCTGGTCATGAGCCTTTATACTTATCCATTTGTCATGATGACAACCCGTTCAAGCTTACTGAGTTTAGATGCAAGCTTAGTTAACGCGGCGCGTACGTTAGGGTTAACCTTAGGCGCAAGCTTATGGCGAGTGGTTTTACCGCGTGTTGTGAATAGCGTTGCCGCAGGGGCACTCCTTGCTGCACTTTATGCGTTATCCGATTTTGGTACGCCTGCAATAATGGGCTTTGACACTTTTACCCGAGTTATTTTTGTTGAGTATAACGCCTTCGGTCTTAGTCAAGCCGCCATGCTGAGCCTTCAGCTAATGGTTATTGTTGGGCTTATTCTATTTATAGAAAGTCGTATTAGTGGCGCTCAAGAGCGCCCAGGTAAGCATTTATCGTTGTTTCCTGCTCGCTGGCAGCGAAACCTAATGTTGCTGGCTACTATGCCGGTGGTATTTATGGCTATTGTGCTTCCCCTTGCTATTTTTACGCTGTGGTTAGTGCGAGAAGGCGCCGGCGGTTTTGAATTTAGCTATGCGTGGAACTCAGCTCATGCGTCATTTATTGCAGCAATTGTTGCTGTATTACTCGCCATTCCGGTGGCTCACGCCGCTATTGCCGGAAAAGCTGGACGCTTTATGGAGCGCATTACTTATTTTGGCTTTGGGGTTCCGGGTATCGTAATGGGGACGGCCCTTGTTTATGTTGGCCTGCAGTTGCCCGCGCTCTATCAAACGTTAAGTTTGCTTGTGATGGCTTATGTGCTGCGCTTTATCCCACTTGCTGTGGGAAGTGTAAGAAGTACGGCTGAGAATATTGATTCAGGTCTGGTAAAAGCCGCTCGCGTGCTGGGCGCTAGCCCGCGTGAGGCATTTATGCGAATTACGCTGCCGTTAACCCTTCGTGGTATGATTGCGGGTGCAGCGCTTGTGTTCTTAGAAGCCATGCGCGAACTACCTGCAACGCTTATGTTAGGACCTACAGGATTTGAAACCTTAGCTACCTATATGTGGCGAGTTTACGAAGCGGGTTACTTTGGCCGCGCAGCCGTGCCAGGGCTTTTACTTGTTTTATTATCAGGTGTGGGGTTAATTCTCATGCTGTCGGGCGAAAGAAAAGCCCAGTTTACCGTTACCGAGGAAGATCGTTCGTAATGCTTAGTGTAAATAATTTGTCTGTGAATTATGGGTCTACCCGCGTTGTCGACAAGTTAAATCTTGAGCTTGGACAAGACGAAATCCTGATGCTGGTGGGGCCAACCGGCTGCGGTAAAACCACCATTTTGCAAGCGTTGGCTGGGCTTATTCCTATTTCAGAAGGTGCTATGAGCCTAGGTGAATGGGAAAGTACAGCAAACAAACATGTTCCGCCCGAAAAGCGTAACGTGGGTATGGTGTTTCAAGACTTTGCGTTGTTTCCTCATCTTACCGTTCAGCAGAACGTTTGCTTTCGTTTAAAAGACACTAAGCTGGCCGATCATTGGCTTCAATTATTAGGCTTAGATAACTTCCGCGATGCAAAACCTGCACGTCTTTCTGGCGGTCAGAAGCAGCGCGTTGCGCTAGCAAGAACGCTAGCTCACGAGCCTTCCTTTGTATTGCTAGACGAACCCCTTTCAAACCTTGATGCTGCGCTAAAAGACAGCTTGCGCTGGGAAATTCGCGATGCCTTAAAAAAAGCAGGTGTACCTGCTATTTGGGTAACGCACGATCAGGAAGAGGCGCTAAGCGTTGGCGATAGAGTGGGTATACTTAATAAAGGTGTGCTTGAGCAATTAGACACACCTGAAGCCTGTTACTCTTCTCCTGCCAGCCGTTTTGTGGCGCGTTTTATGGGCGAGGCGAGCTTCTTAAGTGCGACGTTCGATAGCAGCGCAGCAAATACAGACAAAACAGTGGTTACCGATATTGGTAATGTGCCGGGCACACCGCTTCAAGGTGCAAGCGGCAACGTAGACTTGTTGGTACGCCCTGACGATTTAAGCTTAGATGCTACACTAAGTGAAACTAACTGTACGGTTGAATGGGTACGCTACGAAGGCGAAAGTCGGCTTTACGCGGTTGTCTTAGATTGCGGCGACGAGCTTAAAGTACGAGTAAGCCACGAAAATGCTATAAAGCCCGGTACTCGCGCCTTCGTACAGCTAATAACCACACATCCATTGGCCGTTTTTCCTAGAGGTTAATTGTGATCAAGCGCGATGTAATTGTTATTGGTGCAGGAGCTGCAGGGCTTTTTTGTGCGGCGCAGGCCGGCGCGCGTGGACGCAGCGTAGAAGTGCTTGATCACGCCAAAAAAGTGGGCCGAAAAATCCTGATGTCCGGCGGTGGCCGCTGTAACTTCACTAACATGTATGCAGGCCCTGAAAACTTTCTTTCGCAAAACCCTCACTTTTGTAAGTCGGCACTCAGTCGCTATACCCAATGGGACTTTATTGGCTTGGTTGCCGAGTATGGCATTGCCTACCATGAAAAAACCTTGGGCCAACTGTTTTGTGATGATAGCGCCAAAGAGATCGTCGATTTACTGCTAAATGAGTGCAACAAAGCGGATGTGACGATTACCACTCGTTGCGACATTCTAAGTGTAGAAAAGGCTGAAAGTGGGTACTCACTTACAACCTCGAATGGTGAGTATGAATGTGAATCCCTTGTAATTGCTACCGGCGGTTTAAGCATGCCAAAGCTAGGAGCCACGCCATTTGGCTATAAAATAGCGCAGCAATTTGGTCTTAACGTTTTACCTACTCGCGCAGCACTTGTTCCCTTTACCTTGCACGATAAAGATAAAGACACATTGGCAGAACTTAGCGGTATCGCAGTTGATGTATATGCCAGCTGCAACGACACTACGTTTAAAGAAGCGATGTTGTTTACCCACCGAGGGTTGAGCGGCCCTGCCATGCTACAAATTTCCAGCTATTGGGAAGCGGGTGACAGCTTAAGTATCAACATGCTACCTAACGACGATGCTACGGCGCTTCTACAGACTGCACGCACAGAGACGCCAGACGCATTGCTTGCCACCTGTTTAAATAAAGTATTTCCAAAGCGTATGGTACAGAGCCTTATTGAGTATCATAGTTGGCGCAACGTGCCGGTGAAACAGCTGACTCACGGCGAGTGCGACGCCATTGCTGACACCCTAGAGAATTGGCAAATAAAGCCAAACGGCACAGAAGGATATCGCACCGCCGAGGTTACTATAGGCGGTGTAGATACCAATGACCTATCATCAAAAACAATGATGGCGAAAAATGTCGAAGGCCTGTACTTCATTGGCGAAGTGGTTGACGTAACTGGTTGGCTCGGTGGCTTTAACTTCCAGTGGGCGTGGAGCAGTGGTTGGGCAGCAGGGCAGGTGGTTTAGAACCTCACCACGCTCCATATTGTCGTACACTTTGCGGAAATCAAAGAACTAAACGGTTACCTAAAACCGGTAACCTAGCGAAATAGCATAGACAAAGGGGTCTATTTCAATAGCGCTCACTGAGCCCCGGGTATCACCTAGGTTGAAGCTTGCTTCTGTGTCTATTTCTATCCAACGAACGGCGGCATTCAAAAACCATCTTTCGCTTAACTGATAGTCTATTCCCGCTTGTGCGGCTAAGCCAAACGAGTTATCAAGAGATAAGTCACTAAGCCCTGCCTCTTCATTAGCTCCCGTAAATTGCTCGTCATAAATAAACGTATAGTTTAGACCCGCACCCACATAGGGCTGAAAAACACTTGATGGATCGTTAAAGTAATAGTTAACCGTCACTGTGGGCGGAAGGTGGGTTACTTCGCCTAGCTGGTTACCTGTTCCTAATGGGTTATCGATAGCGAAATTAACGTCATGTGTGAACGGTGTTGCGGCTAATACTTCTACGTTAACTCTATCCGTGATGAAATAGGCCGCGGTGAGGCCCAATTGCGTGTTGTTATCAATGGTCAGGCCAAAGCCCAAGTCGTCACCCACGTTAATGTTTGAAGACGATTCATCAGGTGCAACCGTGGCAAAGCCACCTCGGACGAGAATGTCGCCTTTTTCAAATGCAACTGCATTGGATGCTGAAGCAATAAAGGGAAGGGCGGTTAGTGCTAAAGCTAAGTTTTTCATCGTAGTCTCTCAGTCTGATAATTGAACACAGATAAGACTAAACAGACTTACTTAAAAAGAACTTTCTAGAAGATTAACGTTAGATTAAAAGCCTTCGTCATATAAAAAGCTAAAAACGGCGCAGAATTGCGCTGTAATCAAAACGACATACCAATTGCCAGACCAGCAACCACTGCACTTTTATGATTTCGATGATAGTCGTAATGAAGCTGCGGCGATATGGTAACCCCCGATACTTCAAACTCATACAAAAAGCCTAACCGGGCCACCTCCATTTTATGGCTGCCGTGGAACTCAACGCCGGGGCCTATTTGTGCAATAAAATTATTGGTAATGTGCAGGTCAGCAACAAGCAGGTAGGTGTAAGCGTCTAAGTCTTCAAACGCGTATTCAGCCACAAAGCCTACGCCTAAAAAGTCGCTCACACGGTATTCGTAATCGATACCTAGTGTAAAAGCGTTTCCGCACTCTTTTGTGTAAGTGGTACCTACCAATGCAGATAAATGATGGGGTGACGTTTCCCAATGATGAGCATTTCCCTTTGCAACAACAACGGGGGCAAATACTAAGGCCGCAACCAAGCCTAACGCTATTTGAACTCGCATAGTGATGCTCACATAAATTTAACGGTGACTACCTAGAAAGTTTCTTTCTAGCACTAATGAGAGCGTAGGCATCAAATGGCTATTTCACCAATGAACTTTAGTTGAAGTAATCGATAGGCCTAACTTAGTCGGCGTTAGGCGCATAGTTAAGCTTACATCTACCCATAACATCAAAATCTCGCTAAGGTGTTTGAATACAAGCCACCGAAGGAAAGAATAAAATAATGATTGATGAGAAACAGAAGGTACGTTTTTTAGATGCTTGTACCGAACAGCTTATCGCGCTTTATACAGCCAGCAAAAACGGTAAAAAGGTCGATGCTGAGAAATATCGGGTACAAGGGTTTATGCACGCTGGCGAGCTTCTAGGGATAATTACCAATGAACAGGGCAAGGCGCTGATTGCCGACTTACATGTACAGGTTTTTGGTGAAACTATTGATGAGCGAGCGACAAGAAAACGTAAACTTAATGCCCTAAAAGAATCTGATCCCGATGCATATATTGAGATTCCCGCAATTGAAAGACGTTAATTCAAGTTAAGCAAAGTTACCTAAACCGACTTTGCGAGATTCTCGTTTCTAAGACTATACTTTGCCCCACACTATGAAAAGAAAGCTGTAAAAAGAGGTTGCAGCTAGTTCGAAGCAGGGATGAAAACAAAGTTTAACAAGAGGCAACCCGTGCTCAAGCAGTTAGTTTACAGAAGTCAGTCGACGGTAAAAATTGATGAAAATGAACTTCTTAAAATAACAAACGATTCACTGCCATTTAATGCGAAAAACCACATTACAGGTATTCTTTTGTTTGATGGGGAATACTTCTTTCAAGTGCTTGAAGGAGATTGTGAGAAGGTAAACGCGCTTTTCGAACATATAAAAACAGACAGTCGTCACAGCAACATTATGAAAGTGACCGAAATGGTCATTCACAAACGCGATTTTGGAGATTGGCATTTAAGAACGCTTTCTGTCGCAGAAGGAAGCCGCTGCTATTGGTTACCTTCGGACATTAATATTAGCCGGGAAAGCCGGATATTTGCGCTTCTCAACAGCTTTGCTTCTGGGAAATGGCGAACTTGTTTAAGTGATAACGCGCGCAAAGACGTAAGAGCTAACGTTACGACGTCAGAGAAAGCAGTTAAACCCTTCGAAAACTCTGACATTCAGTTTGCCTTTCAGCCTATTGTGGATACCTACAGAGCTCGTGTCTCTTCAATTGAAGCCCTAATCAGAAGTAACGATGGGAGATACCCTGAGACTATTTTGGAGGAGCTGGTTGGGCCGGAAAAGTACGATTTTGACCTGAAAAGCAAAGCTATAGCAATTAAGCAAGGCGCTGCGTTGCTATCTTCAGACCAGTCTTTATCCATCAATTTATGCCCCGGAGCGATTACCTCGACCGTCAACGTCGCAGACTACCTTCACGAATTGGTTAAACGCAATAAATTGAAACCACAGCAGCTTGTTATCGAAGTTACCGAAACAGAAATAATCAGCGAAAGTGACACATTTTACCAAGCAATAGAGCAGATCCGTTCACGAGGCATGAGAGTCGCTATAGATGACTTCGGCGCAGGGTACGCAGGGTTATCGTTACTCGCAGACTTCACACCAGACAAAATTAAATTAGATAGAAAAATAACGACAGGCATTCACGAAAGCGGGCATCGACAAGCAATAACCGAGGCTGTACTCGAGTTTGCCAACTCTATGGGAATTCCCTTGGTGGTAGAAGGCGTCGAAACGATTGATGAGTGGCTGTGGTTGCAACATGCGGGTGTACAAAGATTTCAGGGGTTCTTGTTCGCAAAGCCCAAATTAAATGGTGTTAGTGGTATTGATTTTTCCTTCGACGGCGCTAGCAGCTAACTCCGCATAGGAAAAATATATATTTCTTGTCATTTCGCAGGATATTTTTCAGCGTTCTCACATTTTTAAACTAAGCTTAATGGGTGTGAGTTTTTATACCAGAATATAAATACTCATAACTCATCTTTGTGTAATAGCCGTACAGGGATATTTTTGCTACACGGATTTAGCTGCGGTACCAGTAGGAAGCAAATCTATGGCATGTGGAGTGTCGCGTAATTTTGTTCGCTTGTTGTTTGGGTTGATTTTGCTGACGTTCGGCACGTTTGCCAATGCAGCGTGCGTCATTAATGCTGAAAATGGTACTTCTGATACTGATACCGATAGTGCTTTGTCTATCGTACTTAAAGAAGGTGCACAGCGACTTTCGTTAAGCTGCGATGTCAACGCGACTCACGTTCTCTATTTCCCAAGAAACTACCTTTCTTATAATCAGCTGTATGACAGCGAGATGCAAAAAGTCCCCAAGTTAACCGGCGCATTTGAGTCCTATGCAATAGATAATACCCATAAGCGTCTATTTTTAGATATTAACTCTCAGGTACAGCGACCTGTCAGGCTAAATATCGCTACGTTAAATGATTTTCAGACGTTGGCGTCAATACATACCTTCACATTAAGCTTGTTCATCGGCTTTTGCTTAGCGTTAACCTTGTACGTAGGAATGCTGGGAACGAGTATGCGCAACTACGGCTTTTACTCCTACAGTTTCTATGTGCTCAGTGCGGCAATTTTCTTTTTGCTTCAAGAAGGGTTACTGAACATTGCGTTTCCCCATGTCGCCTTTTTCTCGAACTTTAAACTGCATCTGTTATTCGCAGGGATCACGGTATTTGCTGCGGTAAAGTTTCTTGATCAACTACTCGATTTCAAAGCACTGCTAAAAGTATGGCAGCGCCAGTTTATTCTGGGAATGGCGTGTTCGGCACTGGCACTTTCATTTGTGCAGATCATTCTGTCCACTTCTGATGCGATGAGAGTAAATAGTACGCTAAGTCTTATCACGCTGATAACAATGACCTGTACGCTATCAAGCTGTGTTTACGCCGCCTACCGCAAAGTACATTGCTCAAACTTAGTATTAATGGGTATTGCTGTCATGGTGTTTTCCATGATGTTTCGATTGGTTTTTTCAGACGTGTCAGCGTTTATGTACCGCTACGGACTTATTGTGGGAATAACTATTGAAGCGTTTATTTTTGCTATTGCCACGTCGAGAAAAGTAAAAAAGCTCGATGACGATAGGCTAAGTGCATTCAAACGTGCGTCTACAGATTCCTTGTGTAAAGTGCTAAACCGCAGTGGATGGGAAGGAATAGCACAAAGCCTGCTTACTAACTTCAACAAGGAAGGAGGATATTTGACCTTGCTATTTATCGACGTTGATAACTTCAAGGAGATTAATGATCATTACGGGCACCATTGCGGCGATAAAGTGCTGCAGGTTATTGCTAAAATTCTGCTGAGCCGATGCCGAGACCAAGATGCAGTAGGGCGCCTTGGTGGCGATGAATTTGTGGTGCTAAGCCACTGTTACAGTGAAGGACAATCTGAGCGCTTGGCTGCGCGTATAGAAGCCAGTCTGCTGGAAAGGGATATTAGAACCGATAACGTTGTTATTTCTGTTACGGCAAGCGTAGGCACATACATCACAAATGAACGCTGCAAAGATCTCACCACTCTGTTAAATAAAGCAGATAAACTGATGTACAGCGTTAAGGAGAAGCATAAGACGGCTCAATTGGCGTCTTCTTAATTAACCTTCCAGCAACGTATCACACACGCAGCGTATTAGGGTCATTTAAGCTGCGCTTTCGCTATATTCTTTACGGCTTTGGTCAAGTCGGCAAGCGCTGCCGATTCAAGGGTTGTCCAATGCCAAAATAACGGTACACCAAGCTCTTTTTGAGGAAATAACGGAACGAGATCGCCTTCGTTAACCTCTTGTTCAACTTGAAGCGTGGGTAGCAAAGCCCACACTACGCCATCTAGCGCCATTTTGACAAAGCCATGAGACGATGGATACCAATGACAAGTTGTAAAAGAGGGGGCTATGTTTAAACACTCTCGTTGATAATCAGTCAGCAAAGTCACATCGTATTCGTCGTACAGCAAACCCGGTGTACTCATCACGCTCTGGGGGGATATTTCTTTATGCAGGTATCGCTCAATGAAGCGAGGCGATGCATAAAGTTGATAGCGCATGGTTCCCAGTCTTATAGATTGCCCACCGGTAACGGGTGTACCTGTTTGGCTAATGCAAGCCATTACACGGCCTTGCTGTAATATGTCTCGGGTTTGAGTTTGATCCGCATTAACAATATGAATCGGGTTGGCACGCTTATCACTAAACGCGGCCATTACTTGCGAGAACCAGGTAGCCAGCACATCGTTATTCACGGCAACGCTTATAGGTGCAGCCGACGCTTCTAATCCACTTTGTATATTCAGCGCTTCTTCTAATACGCTTACTTTTTGAATATGCGCCAGTAGCTCTTTTCCCAGTGGCGTAGCGCGAAGCGGCTTGGTGCGAACCATCACTGGGCCGCCGACACTCTGCTCTAGCCGTTTTATTTTTTGCGATACCGCCGACTGGGTGAGGTTTAGGGCCTGTGCACCTTTTTCAAATCCGCCGTAGCGTAACACTTCATGAAAGCATCGAAGCGCGTCGTAATCCAACATTAATGACTACCTGTGAAAAGAAGGTTATAAGTATTAATTTTGCTTATTCAAAACAAATATCATTAATTTAATTTAGTCTTTCAAGGTGTATAAAATCAAGCCAATTATTCAGCATGTAACCTTAAACCGCGTTACAGCTACGGCGTTTGAACTTATTTACACTAAGAGGCATTTATCATGTTGGCGGCAGCAACAAGTGGTTTCGTGATGGGCGGTACCCTAATTATTGCAGTAGGCGCACAAAACAGTTTTTTGATTGAGCAATCGATGAAGCGACAGTGGACAACCTTATTTGTCCTGCTGTTTATCCTAAGCGATGCTATCTCAATAAGCTTAGGAGCGATGGGCTTTGGCTTGCTATTGCAAGAATACCCAATGCTGGTGTCTATCACCAAGTGGGCTGGTGTTGCGTTCTTACTGTGGATTGCTTTTAACAAAATAAAATCATCTTTGGCCAACGACGCGCTTGTTTTAGAAATGGCGAAAAAGCAACTGTCGTTCAAAAAAGCATTGCTCATTGCGTTGGCAGTAACTTGGTTAAACCCCCACTTTTACCTAGACACTTTATTATTGATGGGAAACTTAGCGAGTCAGTGGCAAGAAAATAAATGGTGGTTTGTGGGGGGAGCTATTGGTGCATCGGTGGTTTGGTTCGTAGGTTTGAGTACCTTAACCGCACGTTTTGCACACCATATGCAGCGCCCTAATTTCTGGCGTTGGTTTAACCGTCTTAATGCTGCGGTATTAGGTATGGTAAGTATTCAGTTGGCGAGTTTGTAAGGCAAAAGCGCTAAATAGCAAAATATTACGACGCGTCGAGTACGCTTTATGATTTAAGACGGTACGCTACGCATCTGTGATAGTTGACGATGAGCGCGAAGAGAGGGATAGACTGGTGAGCTGGATTTATTTGATTGTGGCGGGCCTTCTGGAAATTGGTTGGCCTGTTGGACTAAAAATGTCACAAGAGGCGGAAACCCGCGTAATGGGTATTTTACTTGCGGTTGGGTTTATGGCTGCCAGTGGTTTTTGTTTATGGATGGCGCAAAAACAAATTCCAATTGGAACGGCGTACGCTGTGTGGACAGGAATTGGCGCCGCGGGCACATTTTTAGTGGGTGTTATGTTTTATGGCGACCCCTCGTCATTGGCACGATATTTCGGCGTAGCGCTTATTGTTGCAGGAGTCGTTGTCTTAAAGTTGGCCCACTAAAGTTAGGTCCAATTACAAAAAAGCCCGTTAGCTTAGTGCGAACGGGCTTTGTTTTTTAAGCGGGTGGTCAGATTTTAGTGATATCCAAGTTGGTTTCTAAGCTCTGCCATAAAGGTTTCGATACGTTCAGCATTCTTGCCTAAATCACTTTTCCCTACTCGTGATTTGCTGCGGATATCAACCAGTGTGTCATCGCTTTTAGCGGTTAGACGAATAACTACGTCGTCTTTAAAACCAAACCACGCTGTGGTGTCGGTGGCTTCTAAGGTGTTCGGCAATGCGCCTTCATTAACGCGTTCCCATCCAAGCGCCTCTATGGCTTTTTCTGCAGCGATGAAGACCTCATTTGCAGGTTGCGGCAGCAATTGAGTTTTAATTTCAGGGTAAGCTTCTAGTTGCTGCTTAGTGACTTCACCGCCTTCGTAAGCGATGGAGTTAGGCGCACCTTCGCGTAGCGGAGCAATTGCAACGAACTCCGGCGGATTAGTGACATCGGTAGTAATGTCATGGATCGGAGGAACTGCGCTGGCTTTGCTCATCATGCTCACCGGCATTCCTACAGCAACCAGGGCAAGAATGGCACAGATGAAGGTGCTTCCCCAGCTAACGTTTTTACGGTTAATCAAAACCTGCAAAATAATGAGTATCAACGCTGCGCCGCCCACATACACGCCAAATCGCAGTGAAGTAAATGCGGTGCCTAAACTCACACCGGCATACTGATAAAGGGGGCCGGGTAATACCACCATAAGAAAACCGACAATACTGGTAAGGGCAATGAGTGCTTTCAAGTGAACTCCAAAGTTATTATTTTATTTTTACTAAGCTACTTTAACAGTGAACGTTGCGTTTTGGATTACTTTCTAGCAATAAAATCGGTACTAGGCCAATATTTAACATGTTTGTACACTAGGGCTGTTGGTCTTTAACGTACATCAAAGACCAGCAGGCCCTGGATGAACCCTATTTAAAGCAAGGTAATTAGTTTTGCAAAATCAGCCTGATGCCAGCGAAGCTTACGTGCTTCAAGCCGAACTACTTGTTGATACGTTATCGACACAAAAGCCGCTTTTTCAACGTGGTGTGAGCGAGTATGAGCTCATTGAGATTTTGAAAAAAGCGCCATATCACTTTTTTGATGACGCTTCGTTACGAGAGCCTTTAATGCTCTTTAAAACCCATTTCATTGTGTTTCACGCCCTTTATCAACTTAAACGTCGTTGGATAGAGCAGGGCGAAGGCGTGCTAGACATTCATACTCTTAATATTAAGCTAAACCAAGAAAGTGCCCACAGCGACCATAATAGTGCCCACAGCGACAAAAATAGTACCCACGGCGACAATTATAAAGATAAAGAAAGTCAGGGTAAGGTTGGAGCAATAACCGAAGCTGATGCCTTAGCTGAATACTACTTGGACTGGGGCAATTTTGAGAAGGCCGACAGAAAAAGTGTAGATGCACTGCTCAATGCGTTTTGGCATCGCATGGCCTCAGGAAACGCGCACACCTTTGAGCAGGAAGATATTGCTGATGCCCACGCGCTTCTGGGCCTGCCCCAAGATGAACATGTTTCTTTGTCGGTACTAAAACGAGTATATAAAAAAGCCCTGCAGTTGGTTCACCCTGATAAGGGAGGAACGCAACAGGAAGCCCAAGACGTCATTCACGCCTACCAGTTATTGCTGGGTTATTATTCGTTAAAATAGAACGTTAAGTGCGCTGTGATTTCGCTTTATTCGTATAACGTATACACGCTCAGGTATTTGACCGACAACTTCAGTAATTTCAACTTCATTGACTTTTATTATCATCTATAAATGCGCACAATATGACCTATAAGAGCGTAGATCCGTATCAATGATCGCTTAACTATGCCACTTCAAAACCAATTATCGCAGTTTCAGGCTTTGAAATGCGCTAGATAATTCGGTGCACCGGAAGCAATAAGCTTTAATTTTAAAATTGGATATGCAGAGCAAAGGCCGTGTTCTGTACAAAAAGTTATTGGGAAATAGAAAATTTATGAGTCGCATTTTTTATGTTACTGCAGCATTAATAACCCTTGTCGGCGTTATTGGGTGTTCGAATGAAGGCGAGCAAGCACAGCAAGGTGCTCAGCAAGGTATGCCTGCACCCTCAGTATCGGTAGTTACACTGAAACAAGAACCTGTAGTACATGAAATGGTGTTACCGGGCCGAGTAAGCCCGTCTCGTCAATCTCAGGTGCGTCCTCAGGTAGATGGTGTTATTACGGAGCGCTTGTTTGAAGAAGGCGCACATGTAGAAAAAGGACAGCAGCTTTATCAAATTGACGAAGCCCGTTATCTAGCACAGTTAAATAGCGCAAAAGCCGATTTGAAAAGTGTTCAAGCGAACCTTAAAACGTTGGAAGCAAAGGCGCGACGCTATGACGACCTTGTTGCGCAAAACGCGGTAAGCAAACAAGAATATGACGACGTAATTGCTCAGAAAGATCAAGCGCAAGCGGCAATCAGCGTAGCTGAGGCTGCTGTTGACGTAGCAAAGGTTAACATGGGTTACACCAAAGTGTACGCCCCAATCAGCGGGCGTATTAGCCGCTCTTTTGTTACTGAAGGTACCCTTGTTACTACGAACCAATCTCAGCAACTTGCAACCATTACACAGCTTGACCCAGTTTTCATTGATATGCAGGAGTCAGGTGCGTCAATTATTACGCTTCGTCAGTCAATGAGAAACCAAGGTTCAATGGATGTTGAATTAACGGTAGATGAAGTAACAGGCAAGCGTTACGACCAAACAGGCAGCGTTAAATTTTCTGAGGTAACGGTTGATGAGACCACTGGGTCGGTAACACTTCGTGCTGAAATGCCAAATCCAGATGGTGTATTGCTGCCTGGCTTGTTTGTGAAAGGCCACGTCATTACTGGACGCGAAAATGCGCTGCTTGTTCCTCAACGCGCAACGACACGCCAACCAGACGGTTCGCTTTCAGTTTATGTTGTTAACCAAAACAACGAAGTTGAAGGCCGTACTTTGGAAATAGGCAAAATCTATCGAGACCAATATGTTGCCCTAAGCGGTGTGAGCGAAGGCGAAAAGGTAATTGTAACTGGATATCAGAAGGTGAAGCCTGGCGCGAAAGTTAATCCGTCAGAGTGGCAACCATCATCACGTGGCTCACGATAGCAAACAAGGGATTTAAGTAATATGGCTCGTTTCTTTATAGACAGGCCCGTGTTTGCATGGGTGCTGGCAATTATCACAATGATGGCGGGTGTGTTGGCAATTACCTCACTCCCCATTGAACAATATCCCAAGGTGGCACCGCCCTCGGTGACTATCTCCGCAACGTATCCTGGAGCATCTGCAGAAACCGTAGAGAACTCGGTTACTCAGGTAATAGAACAAAGCCTGACGGGAATTGATAACCTACGTTATTTCTCGGCAAGCAGTTCGAACAGCAGCATGTCTATTACGCTCACTTTTGAGCCAGGTGCTGACCCTGATATTGCGCAAGTACAAACTCAGAATAAGGTACAGGGTGCACTGCCGCTGTTGCCTACTCAGGTACAGCAACAAGGGGTAACCGTAACTAAAGCAAATAGCGCATTTGCATTGGCAGTTGGCTTCTATTCTGAAGACGACTCAATGACGCAATATGACCTGAGCGACCTGTTAGTTTCTCAATTTCGCGACCCGATTTCCCGTGTTAATGGAGTGGGAAATGTACGGGTATTCGGTGCGCAGCGTTCAATGCGTATATGGTTAGATCCAGATAAACTGTACAGCTACAATCTTACACCTACTGACGTTCAAGGCGCCGTTCAGGTACAAAATACAGATGTGTCTGCTGGTCAACTAGGTGGTATGCCTGCAATAGAAAATCAGCAAATTAACGCGACAATTCAAGCGCAGAGTCGCCTTCAAACCGTTGAAGATTTTGAAAACATCGTACTTCGCGTAAATACCGATGGTTCACAGGTTCGCGTGCGTGACGTTGCGCGTGTTGAACTGGGTGCGCAAAGCTACGACGTTATTGTTCGGTACGATCGCAAGCCTGCATCAGGTATGGCGATAAGCCTTGCCTCTGGCGCGAACGCACTAGATACCATTAAGGCAGTAAAAGCCCGAGTTGAAGAACTGCGCTCGAATTTGCCAGATACAGTTAAAGTGGTTTACCCGGTTGATAGTTCTCCTTTTATCGAGCTTTCTATCGAGTCGGTAGTACATACGCTTATTGAAGCGGTAGTACTGGTATTCTTGGTGATGCTACTGTTCCTTCAAAATTGGCGTGCAACGTTGATTCCTACCATTGCGGTACCTGTGGTATTGCTCGGCACCTTTGCTGTGCTACTGGCATTTGGCTTTAGTATTAACGTGCTAACCATGTTTGCTATGGTACTTGCTATCGGCCTGCTCGTAGATGATGCCATCGTGGTGGTGGAAAACGTTGAACGTATTATGGAAGAGGAAGGCCTTTCACCTGCCGAAGCCACCAAAAAGTCGATGACTCAAATCACAGGTGCACTTGTTGGTATTGCGGCCGTGCTTTCAACGGTATTTATCCCAATGGCGTTCTTCAGCGGCTCAGCAGGCGCTATTTATCGTCAGTTCTCGGTTACTATCGTGTCAGCTATGGCATTTTCGGTATTGGTCGCTATCGTCCTTTCACCGTCTTTGTGCGCCACGTTATTGAAAAAGCATCCGGAAAACCATGACAAGAACAAAGGCTTCTTTGGCTGGTTTAACCGCACGTTTAACAAAGGCCGCGATCGCTATCAAAAGACAACAACTCACATGGCGCAACGCTTTAAGCGCTATTTCGTTGTTTATGGTTTGCTTGTAGGTGGTATGGCATTTATTTTCAGCCAGCTTCCTGGCGCGTTTCTTCCAGATGAAGACCAAGGGCGTATGATGGTGTTGGTAAGCACACCGCCTGGTGCAACAGCTGGCCGTACGCTCGAGTCTATCAAGCAAGTGGAAGACTATATTCTTGAGCAAGAACAAGACGCGGTTAACGGCATGTTCGCGGTTGTGGGCTTTAGCTTTGCGGGTCAGGCGCAAAACGCGGGTATGGCTTTCTTAAACTTCAACGACTGGAGCGTAAGAGACGAAAACAATTCTGCGTTTGCAGTGATGAATCGAGCTTTTGGCGCGTTTAGCCAAATTCAAGATGCCTCAGCCTTTCCTATAGTGCCTCCGCCTATCATGGAACTAGGTAATGCAACGGGCTTTGATATGCAGCTTGTCGACCGTGGTGGAAATGGTCACGAAGCGCTGATGAATGCGCGTAATCAGCTGTTGGGCATGGCAGCGCAGAATCCAAAGCTGGCGGGTGTTCGCCCCAATGGTTTAAGCGATGTACCTCAATTTAAAATCAATATTGATAGCGAGAAAGCGTCGGCACTTGGATTGAATTTAAGTGAGATCAATAACGCGCTTCAAATAGCGTGGGGGTCCAGCTACGTAAATGACTTCATTGATAAAGGTCGAATTAAGCGTGTTTACATGCAGGCAGATTTGCCTCATCGCATGACCCCTGAAGACTTGGATAAGTGGTTTGTTCGCAACAGCGACGGCGAGATGGTGGCGTTTAACACGTTCTCGACCACTGAATGGGTTTATGGCTCACCTAAGTTAGAGCGTTTTAACGGCGTGTCGTCTGTCAATATTCAAGGTAGTGCTGCTGAAGGTATCTCTTCGGGTGAAGCAATGGCTGAAATGCAGAAATTGGTTGAGCAGTTACCGCCAGGCTTCGCAATTGAATGGTCAGGCCTATCTTATGAAGAGCAGGAAGCAGGCTCGCAAGCGCCTATGCTTTACGCACTATCAATCTTGATTGTTTTCTTGTGCTTAGCAGCCCTGTACGAAAGCTGGTCTGTGCCATTCGCCGTTATGTTAGTGGTACCTTTGGGGATTCTCGGCTCTGTAACCGCTGCGTTTATTTTCAACTTGCCGAACGATGTGTACCTGCAAGTAGCGTTTTTGACTACCGTAGGTTTGGCGGCGAAAAACGCTATTCTTATTGTCGAATTTGCAAAAGAGCAGTACGAAAACGGCGAAGATTTAATGACTGCGGTTTCAAATGCAGCCTCTCAGCGTTTCCGCCCAATTCTAATGACGTCAATGGCGTTTATTTTGGGAGTAACGCCGTTAGCACTAGCTAGCGGAGCAGGCGCAGCCAGCCAAAATGCAATAGGTATTGCGGTTATGGGTGGTATGTTCGCCGCTACCTTCTTGGCGATTTTCTTCGTGCCCATGTTCTATGTGCTGGTAGAAAAACTCTTTCACAGGGAAGACAAGTAACAAGCAAGTGCGCTAGAGTGGGAAAAACTTTTCATTTTTGAATAGGGATATCGGTAATGACCACCGTTGTTTTTTCTCACGGCAAAGAAAGCGGTCCATGGGGCAGTAAAATAACAACGCTTTCAAATGTAGCGAGCGATATGGGTTTTGGCGTCGAGAGTATTGATTATCAAGATCTCGACTGCCCGGAAGCTCGCCTAGCGCGACTTAAAGAGTTTATTGCTGAAAAGTGCAATGATGTTGTTCTGGTTGGCTCAAGCATGGGCGGCTATGTATCACTTGCCGCAGCAAGCCAAATCTCGGCACGAGGCGTATTCCTTATGGCTCCTGCACTGTATTTGCCAAACTACGAAATTCAACGGTTCCCCTACGACGGCTACGTGAGCCTAGTGCACGGCTGGAATGACGATATCGTGCCTATCGAAAATAGCTTAAAGTACGCGCGCCATCAAAAAGCTCAGCTCTTGTTACTTAATGACGGCCATCGCCTAGCGAATAGCAAATCTGTTATTTCTCCGTTTTTCAGAAATTGGTTGGAAAAATTTCGATACTAATGATGAATCGGTAAGCCTACGACCAATCGCTTATAGTTCACGCTTACGCAAATGCGGGAAAGCGCCTGTTTTTATGGCATGATGAGTTATTGCTTAAAACAGGGCAGATGGAAATGACATTTAGTTTACCTCAAGCGCCACAATGGTCGTCGCTGATAAAGTCTGGTTGCCGTGTCTTTGTTGGCGGAAATGCCTCGGTGCCGCATGCACTAGTGCAGCATCTCATTGATAACAGCGAAGGGTTTAGCGACATCGAGCTGGTTCATATGCTGGCTTTAGGCGACACCCGATGGGTGAAAGAAGAGTATAAAAACCTCTTTAAAGCGAATACATTCTTCATTGGTGGCGAAGCCATGCGTAAGGCGGTCGATGAGGGCCGTGCTGACTATACCCCCGTTTTCCTGTCTGAAATATCAAGCTTATTCAGCGACGGTACGCTGGCACTGGATGCTGCGCTGGTTAACGTAAGCCCACCCGATGAATTCGGCTATTGCTCACTAGGTCCTGCAGTGGATATTGCTATGTCAGCAATCAGACAAAGCAAAAAGGTCATTGCTCAAATTAATCCTCAGGTGCCAAGAACCGCCGGGCACTCTTATATTCATATCAGCGAAATAACGGCCTGCATTGAAGCCGAAGAGCCGCTTGTTGAAGTAACGCCGCCGCCTATCGATTCGGTGGCAGAGCGAATTGGTCAGTATGTATCTATGCTGGTGGACGACGGTGCTACGTTGCAATTTGGTATTGGGAAAATACCGAGTGCAACCCTTAAATATCTGTGTAACCATAAAGACCTAGGCATTCACAGCGAAATGCTCACCGACAGTATTATTGAACTGTTGGAGTCGGGCGCTATCACCAACAAGAAGAAGACTTTCCACCCCGGTAAAATTGTTACTAGCTTTGCTATTGGTACTCGCCAGCTTTACGATTTAATCGACAGCAACCCTCACATCGAGTTTTATCCAAGTAGCTACGTAAACAAACCCACCAATATTGCCAAGAACGATAATATGGTTGCCATTAACAGTGCGCTTGAAGTGGATTTAACCGGTCAGGTCGTCGCCGATTCATTGGGCTACGACTTTTACAGTGGCATAGGCGGGCAAGTTGATTTCGTAACGGGCGCGTCTATCAGTAAAGGTGGGAAAGCGATTATAGCGCTGCCTTCTACTGCCAAGAATGAAACCATTTCCCGTATCACACCCCGTATAAGTGAAGGGGCGGGTGTTGTTACTTCGCGAGGGAATGTTCAGTACGTGGTGACCGAATACGGCATAGCATCGCTTAAAGGCAAAAGCATTCGAGAGCGTGCATTGGAACTTATTCGTGTGGCACACCCCAAATTCCGTGCAGCGCTCTTAGAAGAAGTAAGACAGCATTATTGGGTACCTCATTATCAGGAAAAGTACCCAACCGATATTCCAGAACTGGGTGCTATTCAGCTTAAAAAACTGAATATTCAGGGGGAAACCTATTACATGCGCCCGCTGAACCCCGCCGATGAAAGGCGTTTGCAGGAATTCTTTTACTCCCATACGAAAGAAACACTAAGGCTGCGTTACAACTACGACCCGAAGCAAATGTCGCGCGAAAAGTCGTGTAATTTAGTGTCGGTGGATCAAAGCTCAGATGCGGCGTTATGTATTGTAAGGCAAGAAGGCTCCCGTATTACCATTCACGCAGTAGGGCGTTTTTACTTCAATCCAAATGACAATACCTGTGAAGCAGCGTTTGTTACCCGTGAAACCCAGCAAGGGAAGGGGATGGCAAGCAGGCTGCTAAACGAATTGATCAACGTTGCGAAAAAACGAGGCATTGCAAAGATGATGGCCTACGTGCGTGGCGACAACAGCCCGATGATTGCCATTTTCGAGCAAGCGCAATTTAAACGGAAGTTCACTGGCGACCCCAGTGACATAGAGTTAGTACTAGATGTGGCATCACTCGCATGACAATTAAAATTTTTCGCGGCAAACACGGCACTAAACACGACTTAGGGAAAGATCATCCCGAGTCACCGGATCGCCTGTTCGCCATAGACGACCAATTACTGTCTTCTGGACTCGATATGGTGTGTGAGCACGCTGATGCTACGCCTATTGCTGAAGCTTATCTTAAGCTAGCCCACGACCCTTACTATGTGAAAAGTGTGTTTGAGCATGCGGCTCAGTCCATATTTAGCGACCACGAAAAAACGCTCTATTCCGAACGCAAGGATAACGTGGCATGGTTAGACGAAGATACCGGCTTGATGCGACACAGCTTAAATGCAGCACTTGAGTCGGCTGGTGCGGGATGTAATGCGGTGGATTGGGTTATGGAAGGCAGTGACAGGCAGGCGTTCTGCGCGACAAGGCCGCCAGGTCACCACGCTACATACGACAGCGCCATGGGCTTCTGTATTTTTAATAACATTGTTATAGCTGCGCGCTATGCCCTTCAAAACTATGAACTAAAGCGCGTTGCCATAATCGATTTTGATGTTCACCACGGAAATGGTACTGAGCAAATTGTCGCTGGCGATCAACGCATCATGCTTTGCAGCAGTTTCCAGCATCCTTTTTATCCACATAGTGGCTCACCGGTGTCGGCGAGTAATATTCTTTCTGTACCGCTAGAAGCAGGCTCTACAGGTGAAGTATTTAGAGAAAAAGTGCAGCACTGGTTTAACGCATTGCGCAACTTTCAACCTGAGCTGATTTTTATCTCAGCGGGTTTTGATGCCCACGCAGAAGATCCTATGGCGCATTTGCGACTGGTGGAAGACGATTATTTCTGGATAAGCCAACAACTTCGCGCAGTGGCTGACGAGTGTTGCCATGGTCGCATAGTCAGCATGTTAGAAGGTGGCTACGATTTAAGTGCACTAGGCCGCAGTGTGGTGTCGCACCTTAAAGGTATGAGCCGCCCTATTGAAGAAACTCAATAGGGTCTCATAGCAAGTGAATTATCGTGTTGTTAATTCAACGGGTAAACACGGCAATAGATACCAGCTCAACACCGGTTCATCAGCCTTCATTTAATTAAGCTATCCATCGTGTAAGCATGTAAAGGCCAGCACCTAACATGGCAAGGTTTTCGGTAAGCGAGATAAACCCAAGAGGAAGGTCTGAATTACCGCCCACACAGGCGCACTTAAGTTCACGTTTATCGATATATACCGCTTTAATAACTGAAACTGCACCTATTGCACCGATAAAAATAGAAACAGGTGAAACTAATAGTGCGGGAAGCCCCGCTAGCATACCAAGCCCAGCAAACGCTTCTGCGAAAGGGTACACATACGCGTACCTTACGTGCTTCATTGCCAGTAAGTCATAAGTAATGAATTGATTTGAGAACGCTACAATGTCCTGTAGTTTTTGTAATGCGAGGATCACCATGGTGATGCCAATGAAATTCATTATGAAAGGTTCAATACCTGTCGGGAGTCCACCTTTTAGCATGAGCGCAAATACCACAAGGGCGGCTAAAGAAAAAATCACAATGATAGGTGTGTAGCGCGAACCGAACTCACTTTCTTGCTTCAAATTGAAATAATCTCGTAAGTCATCATAGCCACCAATTCGCTTATCATCGATAAACGTTTGCGGCGTGGTTTTCACATTATGCTTCTCTTTAAAAGCGTCAGTTTCACTTCGGTTGGACAAGTGATGGTCTTCAACATCGTAGCCCTTTCTTTCTAGCAAATCTTTCGACTTAAGTCCGAAGGGACAAATGTGTTCAGGGGTAACCATGCGATAAAGAACGGCGCGCTTTGACATTGTGGACTCCTTGTAAACCTTTCACGAAACGGCACCTAGTGCGCAAAATATGCGCGCCTTCTGCCATGTTTATAGTGATATCACGATATACAAAGATAAGTTACATAATCTATGCCAAGGGTTTAACAGAAGCATCCAGTTGCATCAGTGTTAATTACCGCACCGTTGTAGGGGAGTTGTGTGGTATAGCTTACAACCTGTTCGACAAGGTTCTTTCCGGTAAAGCATCCGTAGCCCGTTGCGTATGGACCTAAATAGCGAAGCTGATTTTGCATGTCTAAAACTATCAGCGCGGGCACTGCATCAAGCATAGCGGCGAGTTCTGGTACGTCTTCTATATTCACTCTGACTTGATGAAAGTCATTTCCTAGCTTTGTTAATAGCTGAGTTTGGTGAGGTGTAGTTAACGTTTCACAGTAGCAACGAGACTGCGTTCCCACATGAATAACAGAACCAGGGGCAATGTTTTGTTCGTTTAGTAGTTCGACAAGTGAAGCGTCAAAATTAGGCGCTGTTGTGCGGTGAAGTAAATCACCATTTGGGTCGAAGGAAGAAAGCTGGCGCTGACCGTAAACCAACAAGGCGGTGAGTAAACTCACCGCCCATAACAACAAAAGTATCCAGCTTGTTTTTTTATGCATAACCCAAATGCCAACAGCGTGCTTCTAGCGCTTTGGTTAAAGCTTAAATCGCTCGATAGCACTGCGCATGCGTTGAGAGATTTGTGACAACACCTCAACTTCGCCTGCTAGCGATTCAGCGGTAGCCAGTTCCTCAGAAGTGAATTCGCTTAATCGCGCCGTACTTTGCGCTATAGAAGACGATGCGGTTTCTTGCTCCACCGCTGATGTCGCTATTTCGGTCATGCTTTCGCTCGCTTCGCGAATTTGCTGCATGATCTGGGTCATGGCTGAAGTGGCGTTATCGCTCGATACAACGGCTTCATCAACCAGCTGAATGCAGGTTTGCATTTGTTCGACTGAACTGGCGGTTTGGGCAACTAGCTGCTCAGTAATACTTGTGATTTGGTCTGCACTTTCTTTTGAGCGAATAGCCAAAGTGCGTACTTCATCGGCAACAACGGCAAAACCTCTGCCGTGTTCCCCTGCGCGGGCTGACTCGATTGCTGCGTTCAACGCAAGCAAGTTAGTTTGCTCGGCAACGGCGGTGATGGAGCGCATTGCGTCAGAAATATGCGCGCACTGCTCGTTAAGCGCCGAGTTTGTCTGCGCTGCCGCATTTAATGTGTTGCGCAGCGAATCTATGGTGCGGCTTGTGTTGGAAATAGAGTCGCGCGTAGTCTGCGAAGAACTTTGTGCCGCAGAGGCTTTGTCGCTGGCAAGGGTTGTTTGTTCGGTAGACAGCTGCATCGTTTGTGCGATTTCTTCTGACGATGCCGATACCATGGCAATCTCTTGGTCAGTGTTTCTGCTGATTTCAAACATGTTGTTTGCCGCCAGCTCCATCTTGTCACAGCCTCTAACAACTTCGTCTGTTAAATTTGAAGCAAGCTCAATTAATGCTTTTACTTGGTCGATGAGCTCTGCGAAAGGTCTCACGATCTTGTGGTCTCGGTTAAGCTCAATAGATAAATCGAGTCTACCGTCACCCTTTTGCATGGTCTCAATAGCTAAGCGCAGTTCAGCCGCACCTGCACCTTCTTGATGACTTTGTTTAGCCATGTACATTAAAACACCGCCCTCAGAAAGCGCGAACACGGCGTGCATCAGCAAGATAGGAAAGGTTACGTGACCTTCTTCAAAAATAAATAACGGCGCGCCGCCCGCTTGCAAAAAGAAGAACGAAATATGATGGACAGCAACGACTGCAGTGCCGGTTGCAACCACTTTCCAGTCTCTAAAGTAGGAAAGGAATGCCAGAAGAACAAAGATTTCAAAGTGGACTTCAATTAACCCGAATGACTGGTGGATATGGAGGGCTGTTAGCAGTTGAACACCGATAGCCATCGCATGGCGACTTATCGCTGAATAGGGATTTTGCAAACTAAGGATAAGTGGTACGGCAGCAATTGGAATACCAAGAACAAATGCAGGAAGAATCTCGCCAGTATAAAAACCGATGCCAATCGCAATTAGCAGTTGGATAACAATTACAACGCGAAAAATCTTGTGACCTTCTAGGAGCCAAGGATACTGCATGCCAATCTCCGACAAGTATTTGGGATTAAGTGTAGGTTAAAAATAAGGGGTGTGCTAACTTCGCCACAGTTTACGTAAGTCACGGTTTTTACGCCATTTAACTTTTGTATAGAAGTTACTGTTATTAAAAAAGTTTAATCTTCGAATGCCTAAATAAGCTAAAGGACACAATCATGCCTGCCATCGCCTTTCTTTCTACTGACCACCTTGAAGACTTCTTTGTGTACGACGAGCTTTTGATCCCGTTTTTCAATGATAACGGTTGGTCTGTAGAAACCATATCTTGGCATAGTCAGTCAGAAAACTGGGATAGGTTTGACTACGTGATTGTGCGCAGTACATGGGATTATCAGCAGCATCCAGAGGCCTTTCTGGCTTGTTTGACTCAAATTGATGCGTCGAGTGCAACCTTGCTCAATCCATTGCCTCTTATGCAGTGGAATATTGAAAAGCACTACTTAAAAGACCTACAGGGCAAGGGCGTGCCTATTGTAAGTACACGGTGGAGTAATACATTTAATAACAGTGTTATTGATGAGGCCTTTTCCCATTTCAATTGCGACACTGTGGTGGTTAAACCTACGCTTAGCGCTAATGCTGATGATACGTTTAAGCTCTCGGTCTCAAATTGGCATGAACAGCAACAGGCGCTTTCTGATACGTTTAATCAACGTGATTTCATGATTCAACCTTTCTTAAATAGCGTGGTTGAAGAAGGGGAGTACTCGCTTTTCTATTTTGGCGGGAAGTACAGCCATGCCATTAAAAAGGTGCCGCAGAAAGGCGATTTTCGCGTACAAGAAGAACACGGGGGGAGCTTACATCCCGTTGCCGTAGATGAAGAACAACTAGATATTGCCCAGAAAGCATTGTCAGCAATGCCTTGCGAAGCACTTTATGCACGGGTTGATTTAGTCAGGCAGGGCAGTGGCTGGGCGATAATGGAACTTGAACTTATTGAGCCCTCTCTTTACTTCAATTTAGATGAACAGTCTCCCCTGCGCTTTGTCGACGCATTGATAAGCTTTCATTTGAATAGGGCCTAAGCGTTGAATAAATGAAAAGTGAAGCCAGCAAATTATAGGTTTGCTGGCTTACTGATAGGAAACTAACTTTTTAATTTAGTGCTAACGCAGCGTCTTCTCAGTTCGTCCCTGCTTTATCGTCCTGTTTCTGCTTGATTCATAATTCTTAACTTGAGCACGGCTTACTGAAGAAGTACTCGCCCGCTCAATTCGTCTTGGCTTACTGCTCTCTCGAGCCACCGGCTTGTTTTGCGGACTCGTTCTTTCAAATCGCTCTCGATTTATGTTTTGTTTAGCTGGGCGCTTTAGCGTGTTTTCTCTATTAGCATATCGCTTCGACTCTGACGGCGTTGATATCCGAGCGGGTTTGTCCCGCTTTAACTGGCTTAGCGTCCGGTCCCTAGTCGGCTTCTCGCTTCTGCTAGCCACTTGATTGCGTATTAGCGCGTGCTAAATGGATTGTTTGCGGCTTACCGAGCCTTGTTTGTTCTGAAAACGAGCTTCTCTAGGTGGCGTTACCTGTTTTGGTTCAATAGTGCGTTTTACGGTCTTGGTATTTTCCGTGCGCGCAATGGGTCTTACGGTATTTTTGTCATTGTGGCGTTTCGATGTATTTACCTTGCTAACGTGTTTATTAGACAAGTGCTTTGCCCGCGACACACCCGCATGTTCATATCGCGAAGGCGCATTGTGAACTACTCGAGTAGAGTAACGCGCACGACGATGCACCGTGTTGTGTTCCCAGCGACGATAGTCTCGGCTTATCACGCGTTTTCTTGGGCTACCGTGATAATACCGGCGTACAGGCTCGCGGTGAATAACCACATGGCGGTTATGCCAGTGAACGCTACCAAAGAAAAAGAACGTAGAAAGATGGATGCTTGGAGACCAATAGACATTGCTATGATGATGATAGCTTACGTGATGACGCCAGCGAACTGGTGAAGTTGTGTGCCACCAGTGACCGTACACAACATGAGGGTCGTAATAAGGCACATACACCACTTCCCGCTGACGGGGCTCAATGTAAATTATTTCGCGAGTAGGCTCACGTTCCCGTTCAACTTCAATGTAGTCATTGGTCACCAGATTACCGGTGTTGAGGGCGTGTTGTCGAAGCACCTGCACGCGCTCTAGCACACGGCTTTGATCAATTAATACGTTATCACCAAGTTGCTGTAACCACTGAAGATCATTCGCCATGGTGTTGAGTAAGTCGGTAAAAGGAGCGAGTGCTTTTACGCTGGGATCCCAGTTAACACTCGCCAGCACATTTTCCACCTGCCCCGGGGTTAAATGCTTGTTGCTTTGGCGCCAGCGGTCGGCTGCAACTACATCAAGCGGGTAGGTAGCCGCAATTAGTATGTGAGTAAGCAGGGTATCAGGATAAAGCGCAATGGGCGCAAGTACACTGTCTAATTCAGCGTCAGAATATTGCTGCGTTGACGTAGAAACATGTGCAAGGTTGGCGTTCGACTGGGCGATGACAGGTAGCGCTGAAACACTAGACAGTGCGACAATCACAGATAAGGTTATGTTTTTCATACATTCTCCTTAGCGCATGAGCAACGGCTTTTCGCGCGCTAAATGGTAAGTCTGTATACGTTATAACCAGCCTATGATTAACCCAAGCTGAATAGAAAACGCCCACATTGGTGTGGGCGTTTTTAAATAACTTGTCTATTTGAAAACGTGGGGGTCGAAAGCGTGCCCAAGCTTTTCTGTTTTCGTCTTTAAGTAATGCTTGTTGTCTTTGGTGATACCGTGGTCAATAGGCTTGCGTGCAACCACGTCTATACCAAGCGCTTTTAGTGCTGCCAACTTTTTCGGGTTGTTTGTCATAAGCTCAACATGCTTCACATTCAGCGTATCTAGCATCAGCTTGCAGATATCGTAACTTCTTAAATCGGCGTCAAATCCAAGATGTTCGTTAGCTTCTACTGTGTCCATGCCGCTATCTTGAAGGTTGTAGGCGCGAATTTTATTTAAAAGACCAATACCTCGACCTTCTTGGCGAAGGTATAACAGCACACCGTGACCATTATCGACGATATTTTGCATGGCTTTTTCTAATTGAAAGCCACAGTCACAGCGGGTGCTAAATAAAGAATCGCCTGTTAAGCATTCTGAATGGATACGAATTGGCACTACGTCGTCTTCTTTCCACTCTCCATAAGAAAGGGCAACGTGTTCTTGGCCGCTGGCTTCAACAAACCCGTGTATTTTAAAATCACCCATGCGAGTGGGTAATTTTGCGGTACTGACATATTCGTATTTAGGCTGTTTGCTACTCATGTTACTTCTACACTTTGGACAGTAGGCAATAAGTGGGGATGACTTCCTTTTTTGCAAGTCTACCATTTTATTATACGCGAGTTGACGCTAGTGCTATCACTTTTTTAGTAAGACGTATATTAAGTGCAGTTATTAAAGTGGCGTAAACTCTCGCAGCGGGGCAGGCTTTGCAACGCTATAGCCTTGGGCAAAATCAACGCCCATTTTGCCAAGTTGTGCCATGGTGCCTTCATTTTCAACGAATTCCCCGACGGTTTGCATACCCATGGCTTTCGCTACATCATTGATTGACGCAACCATAGCCGTGTCTACACTGTCGTTCAGCATATCCTTGATAAACATACCGTCAATCTTTACCTGATTAACCGGCAAGCTTTTGAGATAACTGTACGAAGAGAAGCCGCTGCCGAAGTCGTCTAGGGCAAACGAACACCCAAGGCGATTAAAGGTACGCATAAAGGCAAGGGTGTCCTCCATTTTTATAATCGCTACCGACTCGATCACCTCGAAACAGATCTTGTTGTAAGGAATATTAAAGGTTTCGAAAGCGTTTAAAATGAATAACGTAAAATCTCTGTCTGCTAATGAATGGCAGTTGAGGTTTATACTGCATCGCCTTAACTCAGCGAGATGTTCAGGGTTTTCAGACAGCCATTTGAACGTATTTGTGACTACCCATTTGTCGACATTTACATTCATTTCAAAGCGCTCGGCCGTGGGTAAAAAATTAGCGGGCTCAACAATTTTTCCGTCTTTTTCCCTTAGGCGCAATAGCACTTCATAATAGTGACCATCGCTGGCTTTGCTCAAAGGTCTTAAAGACTGGTAATAAAGTTCAAAGCGCCCTTCTTCCAAGGCGTTGTTTATAGAAGAGACCCAGTCCAACTCACGCTGATAGCGCTGCATGCTCTCGTCATCTTTATTATATTTATGCACCTGATTTCTGCCTTGCTCTTTGGCAAAATAACAGGCGGCGTCAGCCATACTTAAATACTGCCCTGAGCTAACGTTACTATCGTCGCACACAACCATGCCAATACTTACGCCTAGGTTGAATATTCGGTTATCCCACATGAACCGATAGGCCTGTACTGCATTGAGAATTTTCACTGCATTGAGATATACCGCATCAACATCTAAATCTGAATAGATAACGCCAAACTCATCGCCCCCGAGTCTTGCTAGCTGCGCGTTGGGTAGCAGCGTATTTTCAATCAGGCGGGCGACGTCTTTTATGAGTACATCTCCCGCTTTGTGACCGCAGGTGTCGTTAACGACTTTAAATCGGTCTAAATCTAAAAAGAGTAGGCACACAGGTAACGCGCTGTGGTTATGTACTTTTTCCTTGAAGACAGATTCAAATTGCCGTCTGTTGTATACGCCGGTTAGTGAGTCGTGAGTAGCCAAATACTGAAGGCTTAAATCGGATTGCTTTTTTTCCGTGATATCAATAATTGAGCCGTACAGGTAAGTTCCTTCATCGTTCTCGCGGATCTGGCAAGACAATGAAAACCAGAACTCAGTGCCGTCCCGACGTTTTCCCCGTATCTCTTTTCTGGTGACATGGCCTTGTTGTGATATCTCACCTAACAATACATGTCTGTCTTCTGGTGATGCGTAAAAGGCTTTTGTGCTTGCTCCCTCGCTAAGCATTTCTTCCTCATTCTCATACCCAAACACCGTGCACATCGCAGGGTTAACTGAAATTAGCTTACCGTCCCAGGTTGATGTGTAGTGTCCTTCAGCGGAGTTTCGGAACAAGTCATAAAAGTGATTTAAGCTAGAAATTGTTTCAGCTTGAGAGGAGAGCTTATGTTGATTGAGTACCTGCTCTTTTGTGATGACCGCAAATCCAAAACACAGGAAACCCAAGGTTAAGAAAAACAGCATTCCCATCGCGACATCGACAGTATAAATAAGGTCGCTGAAAAGGTTTTGGGTCACCAAGGCGTAAAACGCAAAGAAAGATAGCCAGGCCAGAATATAAGTGGTGCTGACAACACTACTGCCTTTGTCTTTAAAGATAAGAGCAAGGGTAACGTGATACAAACCCATCGCCGCTGTGAGTATAAGCAGCGTGATTGTGACCATATAAGCATTTACGGTAAAACAGTAAATGGTAGCAGCAATAGGTAGAGCATAATTTAGCAGTCTTAAAACAAAAGGCACACGAGAGAACAGGTGATGAGTCACTTTTCCAATACACAGTAGTAATACGCCGAAGCATACGGCGTAAAAATGCTCGCTGGCGTTAGTCAGGCTAGGCCAAAACGCGAGGCCACCCTCTGTAATGAACAATAACGCAATAAGCACCAATGACGACATGGTTAGCCAGAAGCGGGTAGGGATACGCTGATATAAGTAGGAAAAAAGAAAATAGAAAGCAATGAGTGCCATCACACCCGACACAGCACCAAGCAAAGTCAGCATATTAGTGTCGTGTTGAGCAAGCAGGTCTCTCTCCCATAGTGACATTGGAAAGTACTTTAGCCCCTCGTCTTTCACTGCGATTAGTAACCGAGCGTCTTGGTATGGTTGAAGGGTGAAAGCAAGCCTGATATTTGGAAGCGGTTGTCTTAACGAATAGTCACCTTTACCAGCTTGATAACGGTACGATTTTATAATTCGCTGGCTGCTGTCTAGAAGATAAATCTGCAAATCATCAACGTTTAGACGGTCGATATTAAGCACTAAGGGAATGGCACTATAGCCAGAGTGGACAAGCTCTGTTGAATACCACACACGTTCTGTTGAAGAAGCCGTTGCTGTTGGTGTTTTTGTGGAGCTTCCCGTCAATACATCAAAATAGGTTGCGCTATTAGGTGCAATTGATACCCGTGCATAATGGTTGATGATTTCCCTTTCGAAAGACTCATCGATAACAAGCCGCGGGCTGGCAAAGGCGTTTATGCTTAGAACCACCCAACTAATGAGCAAAGCTGCAACGTACTTTGTTAGCTGGGAGATTGGCACTAGCATGATCCTTGAAGCGCTAATTATGTGTTTTCTATAGAATAATACTAGTCTGTCCTAAAAGCCAAACAGAAAGAAAAAGGCACGGTAATACTTACGTGTTTTGAAGATACTGGTAGATCGCATTCGGTGATTGTTGTGTGCCTACCGGTTCCAGCCATATCGCCTCGCAAAGCCACTCAATGCATAGTATGCATTGAAAATTTGTATTGCTGGATTGGGTGGTAACAAGCGCCTGAAAGCGATCGGCTCCCCAATCTGCGTCGGATAGTGAAAAGTGAAAAATTTCACAAAACTGCTCTGCCCACTGCTGAGTTTTAAGAGGAGTTAAAGGTAATGCAATGCGGATTTCTACGCTTTGTTCGTTAACCACGGCGTGCTGTTGAATGTCTTCTTTGGTGAGATTTTGCATAGAACTTATCAATTCGCCGGTTATTGTAAACCTGCTTGCTTTATAAAGTGTATATAGTACAACACAAAAACAATAGCGTTAATCTAAGCGTATTAAGGACGGGGTATGCTAACACTTCACCATTTAAATAACTCTCGCTCGCAGCGAATTTTGTGGCTTCTTGAAGAGCTAGGCGTAGAGTACAAAATAGAATTCTATCAACGAGACAGCAATACGAACCTAGCGCCGGATTCGCTGCGTGCTGTTCATCCGCTGGGGCGCTCTCCGGTACTGACTACGCCACACGGTGCCATTGCGGAGTCTGGTGCTATTGTGGAATACCTTGTTCGCCACCACGCTACTGATGCATTTTCAGTACCCCAAGATCCAGAGGCGCTACAGCAGTACTGGTTCTGGCTACATTTTGCTGAAGGCTCGCTAATGCCCCCATTGGTGGCGAATTTAGTACTGGAAAAAGCACGCCAAAAAGCTTCGAAGCCCTTCTTTATTAAACCTATCGCTGACAAACTGATAGACGGTATTTTAAATGCCTATTATGGCCCTAATTTAGCGCAGAGCTTACGCTATGTGGAATCTTACTTATCGAAAAATACTTGGTTTGCGGGTGACGCACCCAGCGGCGCTGATGTTCAAATGATATTTCCGTTAGAGTCGTTGGTAGCCAGCGGGCGTGCGAAAGACTTTACTGCCATACAAGGTTACGTAAAACGGGTTCATGCCAGAGAAGCCTACAAAGCTGCGCTTGAGAAAGGGGGGGAATACGCTTACGCCTAGTGTGTTTATCTCTACTGCGTGCACTTTTACTTTGTGCAAACCCTGCGGCCAGCTGGAAAACAGAATCTAGTTGGCCTGCAAGCCCTCAGTGCTCTCGATTTATGTAATCATCAATAAGCTGGATAAAAGCCTCACCATAGCGTTCGAGTTTGGTTTGGCCTACGCCGCTTACATCAAGCAAGGTGTTGCGCGTAGTGGGGAGTTTACATGCCATATCCACTAAGGTAGCGTCACTAAATACCACATACGGCGGCACTTCATTTTCTTCGGCCAACACTTTGCGTAAGTGCTTAAGACGGGTGAACAACGTTCGGTCGTAGTTAGCAGGCGCTTGTTTTGCTTTTTTCTTGTCGGGCTTAAATTCAAGTCGCGGAACGGCAAGCTGAACCGCTACTTCACCTTTTAGCACAGGCCGAGCGGCCTCGGTTAAGCGCAATGCGGCATGGGCGGTAATATCAACGCGTATAAGGCCTTTATGAACAAGCTGGTTGATAATGTTGTGCCAGTAGCTATCCGATTTATCTTTACCTATGCCGTACGTGGAAAGCTGGTGGTGACCTGCGTCCTGAAGGCGCCTAAGCTGCTTGCCTCGCAAGACATCAATGACATACTGGCTAGAGGCTTGCTGTGAGAGCCGAAGTACACACGACAGTACTTTTTGTGCAATCACCAAACCGTCGATCATCTTAGGTGGGTCTAGGCAAATGTCGCAGTTGCCACAGGCGCTGTCACTGAACTGCGAAAAGTAATTCAGGAGTACTTGTCTACGACAGGTTTGCGCTTCTGAAAAAGCTTCCATAGCCGCAAATTTTTGTAACTCTATTTGGTTGCGCTCGGCTATTTCCCCTTGCTCTATCCACTGTTTTACGCGGGCTGCGTCTTTTTCATCAAACAACAATAAAGCTTCTGACTCCAAGCCGTCTCGCCCCGCTCGGCCGGTTTCCTGATAATAGCTTTCAACACTGCGCGGAACATCGTGGTGAACCACATAACGCACGTTCGATTTGTTGATACCCATGCCAAAGGCAACGGTGGCCACCACAATATCAATTTTGTCGTTAAGAAACTGGCGCTGTACCAGCTCTCGCTCGTCGTTATCCATACCCGCGTGATAGGCCGCACAGCGAAAGCCTTGTCTGAATAATTTAGCGTGCAGGTCGTCGACTTTAGCGCGACTGTTACAGTAAATAATGCCGCTACCTTCTTGCTGTTTTACGTAAGCAACAACTTGATCAAAGGCTTTGTACTTGCTCATTACGCGGTAGCGAATATTGGGTCTGTCGAAGCTGCCTTTATAAACCAGCGGGTCGTTAAGGTTTAGCTGCGTCAGTATGTCTGCTTGGGTGGCCGAATCTGCAGTCGCTGTGAGTCCAATAACAGGAATAGAGGGGAAGCGGGATTTTATTTGCCCCAGAGCGCGATAATCTTGCCTGAAATCGTGCCCCCAATGGGAAACGCAGTGCGCTTCATCAATGGCAAATAAGGCAATGTCGGCGTGCGCAAGCGACTGCTGAAAATAGTACTGCATTAAACGCTCAGGCGACACGTAGAGCAAGTCGAGCTTTCCTGCTTGAAGTGCGTCATTTATGCGTGCTTGTTCGTCTGTTTCTAGCGTTGAATTGAGATAGGCAGCTTTTACGCCCAGCGCTTTAAGCTGTTCTACTTGGTCCTGCATAAGCGATATAAGCGGTGACACAACAATAGCGGTGCCTTGGCGCACTAACGCAGGAATTTGATAGCACAGCGACTTGCCACCACCTGTTGGAAGCAAAACAAGTGCGTCTTTACCTTCACATACTTGGTGAATGACTTCGCCTTGACCGTCGCGAAAAGCATCGTAACCAAATACATCTTTTAAGACGGTTTCTGGTGTTTTTACACGTTGCGTTTCTGGCGCTAATTCTGATGGAGCTATTGCAGTTGTCATGGCGCTGGATTTTACGCGTTTTTGGCGACGTCTTCACGGGGCAATTTAAAAAACTAGACTAAAATTCAGCGATAGTCCTGATCAGAGGGGCAGCAGCTCTTATAATTTATTTTGATTCAACATCATTGGTTGGATGAATTTCCGTCAAACTTACGTTCGGTAGTAATGTTGCTTATAAGCACATTACAAATATCAATTCATCAAGGAAAGCGAGTGGATAACAAAACGACTAATAAAGACGAAGCTAAGGGCAGCGAAACACTAAACCATGAACTAATGATTAAACATGTAATTACGCTTTTTCGTGATACTATGCCGTTTAACCAGTTGCTGGGCTTGGAATTTGTTACCGAAGGAAAGGGGCTGGATACACAGATCTCCCTGCACCTTGATTGGCAACCAGCGCTGACCGGCAATCCAATGCAAAAAATCCTACACGGCGGTGTAACAGCGACTATGCTAGACACCATCGGTGGTTTAGTTTCAATTGTAGAAACCATCAAACAAACCGCACGTGAACACCTTGCGGACCTTCAAGTTAGATTGCCCACCATGGGCACAGTCGATATGCGCGTTGACTACTTAAGGCCGGGAAGAGGCGAGCGCTTTGTTGCGACAGCCACGATTATACGCAAGGGCAGTAAATTAGTGGTTTGTAGAATGGAATTGCACAATGAAAAAGGCGATCATATAGCCTTTGGCACGGGTACATACATGCTGGGATAGCAGTGTCTTAATAGGTTTGCATCATCCCACAATGCCTGTTGTTACGTTGTGTAAAGGAAGTGAGCGGTATTAACGGGAGGTGTAGCATGGCAGAGCCATTACCAGATTTAATTGAAGAGATTGTTACCGATAGTATGGGTGACGATCCGGCGACCTTGTTAGCCACCCTTGCGGGGCAGGACGAGGTATACATTGCATCACTGTTAGAATCGTTGCCCGTAGAAAAACGTTTGGCGGTATGGGAAGGCATTCCTCGCGACCGTAAGCTCGACGTATTGGTTGAGATGCGTAGCGACCCCCGTGAAATTCTTATCGACAATACGCCGCACGACGAATGGGCATCTATTTTTGCTGATATTGACGCAGAAGATTTACTGGAACTACTCGATTCATTGCCAAAACGCCTAGTCGACATGGCCTATGAATCACTAGATTCTAAAGAGCGTAAGTACTTCAGAGAAGCGACACAATTCCCCGATAACCAAATAGGGCACTGGGTTAACCACGAGCAGTTAGTGTTACCTTCGAACGCGAAAGTGCGCGAAGGGCTACGCTTATTAAGACGTGACATACCTCAGCATTGTGACAGCATTTTTTTGGTGAACCGCTCAGGTCAATTTTCCGCGCTGGTTAAAATTAGCCACCTCTTCAATGCGCAAGATCACGTGTCGCTATTCGACTTGTCAGAAGAAAGTGTGACGACCATTCAAGGGGCTGACGACACTATGAATGCGTCGCTACTTGTTCAACGTTCTGGGCTTGCGTCGCTGCCGGTAGTTGACGAAAACAACAAGCTTCTCGGCCGATTAGATGTGACCTCTGCAAGTGAGTTGGTTAACGAGTTTTACGAACGCCAAGTGATGGCTTCGGCCGGTATGGATGAGGACGAAGATTTATTCTCGCCTGTGGCGAAAAGTGCGAAAAATCGTGCCCTTTGGCTTGGCATTAACTTGCTTACCGCATTTTTAGCTTCGTGGTTTATTGGATTGTTCGAAGGCACCCTTCAACAAGTGGTTGCCCTTGCGGTACTGATGCCGGTAGTGGCAAGTATGGGAGGCATTGCAGGTAGTCAAACGCTAACCCTGATTGTACGCGGCTTGGCGTTGGGGCAGGTCACGCCTGCCAACTTACGGGCGCTGATGGTGAAAGAGCTTAAAGTAGGCGGCGTAAATGGCGTGATTTGGGCCTTGGTAATTGGCGTTGTTGCTTATTTCTGGTTTACCGATGCCATGTTAGGGTTGGTTATCTGTTTGGCCATACTGTTCAACATTGTAGCCGCCGCACTTGCAGGCGTATTTGTGCCTGTAATATTGGACAAGCTGAAAATAGACCCAGCACTGTCGGGGTCGGTCATTTTGACTACCGTAACCGACATTGTAGGCTTTGTAGCATTCTTAGGTTTGGGCACACTGTTTCTGCTGTAGCACCATTCCCGCGATAAACCTTGTCCTGTTTTTTCATGAGGAACGCATCTAAGGCCCCATTGAATGAGCACATTTAGTGGGGCTTTTTCATTTTTTGTTAATTGCGTTTCATTAATTATGCCGCTTGTTACACGTCCTTTGCCGCATTGGAAAGCGTTAAGGGTTGTGAATTCACCTAACCTGATAAACAATACGCGCCTTCTTCCCCCGAATTTCGTTGGAGTCAGTCTTGTCTAAGCAAGCCAGTGCCGCTCAAGTCGGCGTTATTTGTGCAATTGCCGCATATAGCATGTGGGGTGTCGCACCTGTTTATTTCAAACAGTTGATGGTATTGCCGGCAGCTGAAATCCTGATGCACAGGGTAATTTGGTCTGTGGTGCTTTTGGTTGGGCTTATAGCCGCGCTAAAGCAGTGGCCCAAAGTGGGCGCCGCCTTTCGCAATAAGCGCGTTATGCAGATTTTATTCGTTGCAGGGTTGTTACTCGGGGCGAATTGGCTCTTGTTTATTTGGGCAATTAATAACGACCATATTCTTGATGCAAGCCTTGGCTATTACATCAACCCTCTTATCAACGTATTTTTAGGGCGACTTTTCTTAGGTGAAAGGTTGCGTAACTTACAGCGTGTAGCCGTTGGGCTTGCCGTTATTGGCGTGGCTATTCTTATTTTCTCTTATGGCCACGTGCCGTGGATTGCCCTGGTGCTTGCGGGAAGTTTTAGTGTGTATGGCTTATTGCGCAAGCAAGTGGCAGTAGACTCGCTACCCGGCCTATTCATTGAAACCTTAATGCTCTCGCCATTCGCTATTATTTACTGGGTCTTCTTTGGCTCTGAGTACAGTAACTTATTTAATAACGACGCCACGCTAAATACCCTTATTTTAGCGGCTGGCATTGTAACTACCGCGCCACTACTTTGTTTTACCGCTGCAGCAAGGCGCATTATGTATTCAACGCTGGGCTTTTTTCAGTACATTGGCCCAACGCTTATGTTCATTCTGGCGGTTTACCTGTACGGCGAACCGCTTGAAGAGTCGCGCTTGGTGACCTTCGGCTTTGTGTGGTTTGCGCTTATCTTGTTTAGTGCAGATTCGCTAGTTAATTACCGCAGTCAGCGTAAAGCGCGAAAGCTAGCGGTGGAGTAGGGGCTTTTGCGCACAAGTCTTTAATTAAACGTCGGACAGCTAAGCGGCGGTTGATTGAGTGAAAAGCTAAAGCAGTGAAGCTTGCTCTTGCTGAGGAACATCTGGTGGTTCGCACTTCACTTGGTTACGCCCACTATTTTTGGCGGCATAAATCTGCTTGTCGGCAAGGCTTAGTAGCTTATCTACGCGCTGAGTGTGGGCGCCACTTACCCCAATACTGCAGGTCACTTTAATGTCGCTTTTAGGCAGCTGAATAATTTCCGCTTCCACCACTTTTCTGAAGTCGTCTAGACGCTCACAGGCTTGTTTTAGTGGTGTTGACGGCATGTATATACAAAACTCTTCGCCACCAAAGCGGGAGATAATTTCGTCCGGAAAATAAAACTCAATAAGGGCCGCCATGGCTTTTAGCACAATGTCACCTGCGTCATGGCCATGGGTATCGTTTATCGATTTGAAAAAGTCTAGGTCAATAAGGGCGAGAGCGTGATCCTCAGACAGGTTTTGGTGTTGTACAGTAACCATGTAGAAGAAGTGGCGCCTGTTAGGCAAACCTGTTAAATAGTCGGTGTTGGCCACACGACGAATTTCTTCAACGCTTTCAATATATTCCACGTTCTGCATCACGCGACACAAGAACTCTTCATGACAGTAGGGCACTCGCAAGAAGTCATTTGCACCACTTTTAATAAAGTGCGCAGACATTAACATGCCTTTGCCTCCAGCAACGCCCATAATTGCCAGCTGCTCTTTCGAAAAGGCTTTTCTTAAACTGGCGACAAAGTGCGTGCCTGTCATATCAGGCAACGTGTTGTC
>NZ_JAFLMX010000009.1:0-2756 GCF_017849675.1 Alteromonas sp. AO-Serp | reverse complement strand
AATTTGCGTGGGTTCGCAATGAAAAGCGAACAAATAAAAAAGCCGCTATCAGCGATAGCGGCTTTAAGGCGTAAAGCAGAGATACAGATCTTACATCTCTGATTTTGTGTTATTTAGACATACGCTTATATTTAAGGCGGTGCGGTTCAACCACATCTTGTCCAAATTCTTGCTTCAACCAGCTTTCGTAGTCTGAGTAGTTACCTTCGAAGAAGTTGATGTTACCTTCATCGCGGTAATCCATAATGTGTGTTGCTACGCGGTCTAGGAACCAACGGTCGTGCGAGATAACCATGGCACAGCCTGGGAACTCCAACAACGCGTTTTCCAAGGCGCGAAGTGTTTCTACGTCTAGGTCGTTGGTTGGCTCATCCAGTAGCAATACGTTACCGCCTGCTTTAAGCAGTTTCGCAAGGTGAACACGGTTACGCTCACCACCTGACAAGTCTTTGATGAACTTCTGCTGGTCGGTGCCTTTAAAGTTAAAACGGCTGCAGTAGGCGCGGCTGTTAATTTCAAAGTTACCAATGCGAATAATGTCTTGTTCGTCAGAAATTTCTTTCCACACGGTATTGTTTTCGTTCATGTGGTCGCGGAACTGTTCTACCGCAGCAATTTGAACGGTTTCACCTAAATCGATGGTGCCTGAATCAGGTTGCTCAGCACCGGTAAGCATTCTGAACAAGGTTGATTTACCCGCGCCGTTAGGACCAACAATACCTACAATGGCACCCTTTGGTACTTTAAACGTTAAGTCGTCGATAAGTACGCGATCGCCATACGACTTTTTAAGGTTGCTTACTTCAATAACCTTGTCACCTAAGCGTTCACCTGGTGGAATGAAAAGCTCATTGGTTTCATTACGCTTTTGGTAATCGCTGGTAGATAGTTCTTCAAAGCGGGCCATACGAGCTTTACTTTTAGCATGACGACCTTTCGGGTTTGAGCGTACCCACTCGAGTTCCTGTTTCATGCTCTTCATACGCGCCGTTTCGGTACGCTCTTCTTGCTCAAGTCGGTTTTCTTTTTGCTCCAACCAAGAAGAGTAGTTACCTTCCCACGGAATACCTTCACCACGGTCAAGTTCTAAAATCCAACCTGCAACGTTATCAAGAAAGTATCTATCGTGGGTAATAGCGACTACCGTACCTTCATAATCGTGAAGGAAGCGCTCTAGCCATGCGACTGATTCTGCGTCTAAGTGGTTAGTGGGTTCGTCTAGAAGCAACATTTCAGGCTTTTCTAGAAGTAGGCGGCACAGCGCTACACGGCGGCGTTCACCACCAGATAGTTTGCTAACGTCCGCATCCCACGCTGGAAGGCGAAGGGCATCAGCAGCACGCTCTAATGCATTTTCTAAGTTGTGGCCATCTTTGGCTTGAATAATAGCTTCTAACTCGCCCTGCTCTTTAGCAAGGGCGTCAAAATCAGCGTCTGCTTCTGCATACGCTGCATACACTTCATCAAGGCGAGTTAATGCGTGTTTAACGTCGGCGACGGCTTCTTCTATGTTGCCGCGAACATCTTTTGTTTCATCAAGCTGAGGCTCTTGTGGAAGGTAGCCCACTTTTAAGCCCGGTTGAGGACGCGCTTCACCTTCGATGTCGGTATCTACGCCGGCCATAATGCGAAGTAAGGTAGATTTACCTGCACCGTTTAGACCTAGCACACCAATTTTGGCGCCTGGGAAAAAGCTAAGTGAGATATTTTTTAGAATGTGTCTATTAGGTGGGACGATTTTGCCCACGCGATGCATACTGTAAACGTATTGCGCCATGCTCTATCCTCGCTGAATAAGCGGTGAAAAATAAAAAAGTGATTGTGGTCTATTCTACTCGTAACAGGGTAGTTTGTGCCAGTTACTTACGCTTAGTGTATTTGTGCTTGGCGATATTTTAATCACTCATGCCAAAAAGATCGATTTATGCATCGGTTGGCGAGTTGATTTAAGGTAAACTTGTTTTTATAAGCATGAGTAAACATGGGCTTTAGGGTGAGCTAGCAAACAGCAATAAAGAACCCAAAGCGATAGACTCAACACTATTCATATCTCTGAACAGGTAATTATGATGACCGCTATGAGTAAACGCACATACAGTCTGGAAGAGCTTGCCAAACATGTAAGTGGGGAAGTGCAGGGCGATGGAAACATTACTATCTCTGCAGTAGGTACGTTATCCGGTGCAGCATCGCACCAAATTTCGTTTCTAACAAATCCTAAATACAAGCCGCAGTTAAAAGATACTCAGGCTGGTGCGGTAATTCTGCACAAAAACTTGAAAGATGATAGCCCAGTTCCAGCGTTGGTGGTGGCAAACCCTCATGCAGCGTTCGCCCTAATCGCTCAGTTGTTTGATACTACCCCAGCGGTAGCGACAGGTATTGCTGAGTCAGCGGTAATTGCGCCATCTGCCCGCATCGGCAGTGATGTATCGCTAGGCCACAATGTAATCATTGAAGAGAACGTGGTTTTAGGCGATAGAGTTACTGTAGGCGCGAATACGGTTATTCGCAGAGGTACCCATATTGGTGAAGGCTGTACCATTCACCCGAACGTAACTATCTATCATGACGTTGTGATTGGTAAGCGCGTGACAATTCATAGCCAAACAGTTATTGGTGCGGCAGGCTTTGGTTACGCAAACGATAAAGGCGTTTGGATCCCTATCCCACAAACAGGGTCGGTTCGCATTGGTGACGACAGTCAGATTGGCGCAAGCAGCAGCATTGACCGCGGCGCCATGGAAGATACGATT
>NZ_JAFLMX010000223.1:0-18838 GCF_017849675.1 Alteromonas sp. AO-Serp | reverse complement strand
ATAATGACGACCGTCGCCGCAAGCCGCGCAACAAGAACAATCGTCGTGGCAATCAGTCTCAAAACAGAGACCAAGGTAAAGACCAAAATCGCGATGGTGAGCAGAATGATAATCGCAAACCGCGCGGCGATCAGCAGCGAGACCAGCGCCAAGATCAAGATGATAAGCGCAATAACAAAGGTCGTAAGCCTCGTAAGGCACAACAACCTCGCGATGAGCAACAAAAGCCTAAGCACGAGAAGCAAGACGGCGAGCAGCAAGAAAACCAAGCGCAGAAGAAGCGTGAAGTTGCTGAGCGCAGAAAACGTCGTGACAAGCGCCGCAGCGTCCGTGTGAAGAAAGATGACAACGGGGCAACTACTGTTGAACAAAACGAAGCGCAGGCCACACCAGTAGCCAAAGAAGCGCCAGTGCAGCACAAAGCTAAAGCTGACGCCAAGCCTAAAGCGCCGAAAGCAGACGCTGCGGTTGAAAGCACGGCAGAGCCGAAGAAGGATGAGCAAAAGCCAACAGTGAAAGCAGAGAAAAAGTCAGCTGAAAAACCTGTTGAAGCGAAGCCAGTATCGGATGCTGTAAAGGGTGAAGGTGACTCATCAGCGGTAACTAGTGATGCCAGTGACGGCACTGATGCGAATACCGACGCTAACAGTGAAGAGCATGGTCAAAAACGTGAAGGCCGTGGCCGTTCACGCCGCTCTCCACGTCACGTTCGTGCGGCTGGTCAACGTCGTAAGAAAGAGTCGCAGCAAGTTGACGATTCAGACACGCAAGCTAAACAGCCTGGTGAGTTGTCACCGCAGCAGCCAGAAGCAGAAGTTGAAGCAACAGCTAAGACAGATGCACCTGTTGTCGAAGAAACACAAGCAAAAGAGCCTGGGCAACTAGCGCCAGCTGAAGAGCAACCTGTTGCTAAGCAAGAGAAAGCAAAGCTTGACGTTGAAGCCGTTCAGGACGAACTTCAGTTTGATGCAGAGCCTTTAGCGGGTAAAGAGCCTTCAGCGGGTAAAGAACCTTCAGCGAACGATAAACCTTCGGAAGCTGTAGACTCAACTGATGAAGTAACGTCAGCAGACGATAACGCGACAACTGAAGCTAAACCGGCTAAAGAAGCTCAAACTTCAGTGCAAGAAAGCAACGTTGAAGAAACAGCTCCGGCAGCACAAGCGGAACCGGCAGTTGAAGCTAAAACAACGCAAGCTGATACGGCGCCAGAAGCCAAAGACGAAGCAACAGCATCGCCAGAGCAAGTTGAAATAAACTTGGCTGACGCACCTGTAGTTGCAGAACCAGAAGCACAGGTACAAGAGGCGAAAGCAGATACGCCAGCGGCTAAAGAAGAGGCTGAAACAACAGCAGCGCCTTCTTCGAGCCTAGCAGCGAGTGGCAAAGGAAAGCGTGGCGCATCGCACCCTATGGCATTGCCTGCAGCAGTAAACGACGCATTTGTTGATGTAGCGCTTACCGCTAAAGCTGACGACACACGACCTGCACTCGCAGTATCGGGTAAAACTGCAGCGATGTCGCACGTAACGTCACGTGCATCAGCAGTAACAACGCTTCCTCAGTCGGTAGATGACGTTGCCGAAGTAGCAGCAGTGGCTGAATAATTTTCAGTCGCTATTGCACTACTAGCTAATTGACGTAAAAGCCGCTTTCGAGCGGCTTTTTTGTTTGTTAGTGTACGTTTAACATCGAGTCCGAGTTGAGAATAAAATGTCAGATACGGTAAACCAGCAGTATATAGATTGGTTAAGCCAAGTATGTAACGCGAAAGTATTAGACACACAAATGATTCAACCTCTTTGGAGTGGCTACGGAGCGTGCTTTCGTGCCACTTTGGGCTATCCTAATAATACTTTTTCAAAGAACCAGGACGAGAGAAGCCCTTTCCAAGAAAGCCAGTATCACCAAGCTCAACAAAACCCACTTGGCGCGCAACAAGGTGAAGACGAAGCAGCGCTAAAAGTAGTTGTGAAATGCGCCACTCCGCCACACAGGCTCTCACACCCTAAAGGCTGGAATGGTGAAGCTAGCCACAACCGTAAGTGCCAATCTTTTAAGGTAGAGAACTGTTTTTATAGCGACGTTCAAGTCCAAACCGATGCGTCGTGCCGTACAGCTAAATACTTAGGGCACAGCCAACAGGGCGAAGCCTCCCTTCTTGTTATGGAAGACTTAGCACACAGCGGCTATTCTCGCACGGCCTCTTCACTTACCGCTGAGCAATGCATCACTGTTCTAAAATGGCTTGCCAACTTTCATGCACGCTTTGTCAATGTAAGAGATGAATTTGATAGCCAAAGTTTACAATTATGGCCTGAAGGCACTTATTGGCACTTGGCAACCCGTGAAGATGAGTTCAACGCCATGTCGGATGGATTACTAAAGCAACATGCTGTCGATATATCTACCACGTTAGGCAACGCTCACTATCACACTTTGGTGCACGGCGATGCTAAAGTGGCTAACTTTTGTTTTACCGAAGATTTTTCTGACTGTGCAGCTGTCGACTTTCAGTACGTGGGTTATGGCGCAGGCATAAAGGACGTGGCGTATTTTTTGGGCAGTGCACTATCAACCCAAACCCACATGAAGCATCGTGATGCACTGCTCAATACCTACTTTCAAGCGCTCGAAGATGCGCTACACACTCGATTGGCTAACAATGATAGCTCGGCTTGTTTCAAGCGTGCTGATATTGCGCTTATCATTGCTGAATGGAAGTACCTGTACCCCTTCGCCTGCGCTGACTTTTATCGGTTCTTAGCGGGTTGGAGCCCCAAACACTGGAAAATAGATGAAGAGCTCCAATATCAAACAGATATTGCCTTGTCTATTCTTGAGCGCACGGCTTAAACGATTACGTTTTCATAGTGATCACGACTTTTATGAACGTACTTTTCTCTCTCTCGCCCTTTTTTACGTTCTATTTTTACACCAATTCAGACGACATGTCGCTGGTAGCCCATCTGCTCAGACTTACTATTTTATTGCCGTGAAACTGCACCATTAAATTACGTTTAGCGTATATAGTGACAAATAATCATAACGCTGCTGCCAATGTACAAACGTAAACTCTACCTTTTTGGGCTACTTTCCACTTTTATTCTGTTGATTGCTTTAGCCAGTGCAGCCGTATCTGCGCATTTAACGCGCACTAACTTAGCGCAAGCTCAACTCGCTCAATCCCTGCTGTCAGAGCACCAGCAGTTATCAAGTATTTCCTACAGGCTTTTCAAACAGCTAACCGATGAGCTTATTTTTGGCAAGAATGCGAACCAAGCGAAAGTGAGAAACAAACAACAACAAATAGAAAACTCGTTGAACCGTATAAAATCTCTGGAACTTGCCCAACGCGAAGCACTAGGGCTTGAGGCAACATTAGGAAGTGTTGAAGATACCGATGAACTTGAAGCGCTGATTCAAGGCATTGTGGAAGAGTTTAGAGCTATTGCACTAAGTAACGACAGTACTCCACTTAATCAACAGCAGCGCCTTCAAACATTACTAGAAGTAACTATCGACAACCAGTTTAGGGAGGCCATCAACTCTGCAGTAAACCGCCAAACAGGCGTTGTATCGCGCATTAACGCTAGCATTGAAACGCTAAACAGCAGCATTGTGTGGTTTACTATCAGTTTAGGCCTTATCACCTGTCCTTTCATTCTACTGGGTTGTTATTGGCTATTCAATGCCCTGTATCAGCCGCTTACAGTTATTCGCACGGGTACCGATGCCATTGCCTCGGGAAACTACCACTATCGATTGCCTGAAACCCTGGATAGCGAATTTACTGACTTGGTCAAAGCACTAAATTCGATGATAGCGCGACTACAAGAACACGAAGACCAGGCTGATGCCCATCGTAAGCACTTAGAGTTTGAAGTGGAGAGCCGAACCCGGGCTTTAAAAGAAGCCAACAATAAACTCACTCAGCTGGACGCAAAGCGCCGACAATTTATGGCTGATGTAAGTCACGAATTGCGCACGCCGTTAACCATTATTCGTGGCGAAGCGCAGGTAACCCTTAGGCAGGCTGCGGCTAGCAACGAGATTTATAAAGAAACGCTAGAAACCATACTTGAGCAAGCCGTGAACTTAAGTAAGTTGGTTGATGATTTGCTGCTGCTAGCGCGTGCCGAGATGCACGAATTTACTGTAGATCTGGTTAAATCTGACTTACATAACCTGCTTACACAAAATATGGCGTTATGGCAAAAGCTCACAAAGCCAAGAGACTTAGATCTTAAATGGCTTGCCAATATTGAGGTCCAAGTGCTCATCGACAAAGACAGAATTGCGCAGGTACTGACCATCCTTATCGAAAACGCGCACAAATATTCTTATCCCGATACGCCCATTGTGCTGCGCGTTGAGAGCGAAGGCCCGAATATCAACGTATCGGTCATTGATAGCGGTGAAGGCATTTCTTCAAGTGATTTGCAGCACGTTTTTGAACGCTTCGTTAGGTTAAAGCGCAAAGGCAATGGAATGGGGCTAGGTTTGTCTATCGCTAAAGCGATAGCAGAAGCCCACCACGGTACATTGAGTGCGCATTCCACATTAGGTAAAGGCTCGCAGTTCACGTTGACGCTGCCGGTGTTACAAGACCACGCGACGTCCTTAGATTAATAACAACCGTTAAGTAACATCGAACGACTAGGATCATAACAACAATGAAAATTCTTATTGCTGATGACGAAGCCCCCTTGCTACGCTTTCTATCACGAGGCTTAAGCGCTGAAGGTTTTGAGTGCATCGAAGAGTCGGCATTACACAACTTAGTCACGCGCATTCGCCATGAAGCCCCTGCTATTATTGTACTTGATCGCATGTTTGGTGATGAAGATAGCGTAGAGCTGCTGCCCGCAATCAAGTCGCTTCCCCATGCCCCTATGGTTTTGTTGCTAACCGCGGTGGACGAAGTGCGCGAGCGCGTGAATGGTTTAAAACAAGGCGCGGATGACTATTTGTGCAAGCCATTTGACTTTGACGAACTACTTGCGCGCATAACGGCCTTAAGCCGAAGAGTGACGAATACACCGGTTACCCAATTAGGCCTCACCATCGGACCGTTAAACATCGATGACGAGTCACGTATTGCGACATTGTCTGGGGAAGAGATTTCGCTCACCAAACTAGAATACGACATGCTCTACTACTTCGCAGAAAATGCTGAAAAAGTGCTGTCTCGAGAACGCATATTAAGTCGAGTATGGCGAAGTCACAGCGATCCGCTAACTAATGTTGTTGATGTGTATATCAGTAGGCTGCGACAAAAGCTTCACAGCAGTGATGCCATATTTATTGAAACTCTGAGAGGCAACGGCTATCGGTTGACCACCAGAAAATAGTCGTTTCGTCTCATTAGCTATTGCATTCATGTGTTATCCCGCCTAATTTGAACACTCGTTCAAATTTTATAAAGGATAATTATGGCTCGCTCACCTTCTTCATTACTCTCAAGGCTATGTTGCGCAACCGCTGTAGGCATTAGTCTATTGTCATCACCAGTCTTCGCTCAGACAGACACCAGGGGTGCCGCGCAGCCTGATAAGAATACAGCAATGTCTGCACGGGAATTGCGAGCACCAAAGGTTATCTTTTTCGATGTTAATGAGACCTTGCTTGACCTCACCGCCATGCGCAGCTCGGTAGGCGAAGCCTTGGGCGGTCGAGATGATTTGTTGCCACTGTGGTTCTCTACTATGCTGCATCATTCACTGGTTGATTCAACGACTGGCCGCTTTCATACCTTTGGAGAAATTGGCGTAGCCTCCTTGCTGATGGTGGCTGAAATTGAAGGTATTGAATTGACCAAAGCGCAAGCGAAAACGGCAATTGTCACGCCATTGCGAAGCCTACCACCCCATCCTGACGTGCGCGATGGCTTACAGGCACTTAAAAACAAGGGTTATAAACTAGTAAGCCTTACCAACTCGTCTAATCAAGGCGTGTATACTCAATTTAAGAATGCTGATCTTTTGTCCTATTTCGACGAGCGACTAAGTGTAGAAGACATTAACTTATATAAGCCCGATACACGCACGTATGAGTGGGCTATTGAAAAAATGGGTATAGCAGCAGAAGACGCTATGTTAGTGGCGGCACACGGTTGGGATATTGCTGGTGCTAAACAGGCAGGCTGGCAAGCCGCGTTCATTGCACGCCCCGGTAAGGTACTTTACCCGTTAGCAATAGCGCCTGACACGGTGGTAAGCGGACTAGATGAATTAGTCTCCCAATTACCCGATGCCAAATAAGCGTTAGGGTTGATGGTATCTAGGTGCACATAAAAGCACAGCTTATCGGTTGGCACGGGTAAACATAATTATTAGGTTAAACGCCTGGGCCATAAAAGGTCATGCCAACCAATATTTCGAGCTAGGCACTGAGCTACGCTGTTGCCGTGCCTGCTCTTTTCATATCGATGTGAGGAATATCGTCTTCCAAGTACATAGCCGAAGTGGCTTCAAACCCAAAACCTTCATAAAACCGTTTTAAATACTCTTGCGCGCCAATTTCAATATCACAGCCTGGCCATAACGCCTCACAATGATCAATGGCTTCACGCATAAGTGCTCTGCCCGCCCCTTTACCTCTGAAAGCTTCGCTGGTAGCTACTCGACCGATACTCACCGATGGATAACTAACCCCTTCGCCAAGTAATCGTGCACACGCTACCAATTTGTTATCTTGAAACCCCATTAAATGATGAGTTTTCGGATGGCGGTCTTTTTCGTCAAGCTCCGGATAGGCACAGTTTTGCTCAACGACAAAAACATCGACACGCAGCTTGAGCAAGTCGAAGAGTTGATGATTAGTCAGTTCATTAAATGTAAGTGATTGCCAGGAAACCATGTTGCCTCGATGATTTTTTATTATTAACGTTTGAGTAGCGCCTTTAACAGATCCTGTTAAAGTTTTAGATGTCAAAATACAAATTTTAAGATGCCAATTTTAAAATACTAACTTTAAAATCTCTGCGACGATAACGATTGGTTTAGTGTAACGCAACCCATTTTACCCACAACTTATGCTGCAGCCTGAGCACCACACGCGTAGGCCAAGATACTCTGGATTATTCAGGCCCTAGGGTTAAGATACTCGTTGTTCGCCAACCCTGCCTTGACATAGTCAATGAACATTTTAACCTTAGTAAGGTTCTTACGCCCTTCAACACTTACCACCTGTATAGGCAACTTTTTGTCTTCCACATCTTCTAACAAACTTACCAAATCACCACTTCTAAGTGCTTCAGCAACCTGGTAGGACATCAACCGAACAACCCCAACGCCTGCAATGGCGGCGTTAATAGCCGCTCTGTTTTGGTTGGATTGAAAACGAGGTGTGAGCTTAATGGCAATAGGTCTGCCGTTTTTGTGATACGTCCATACCGCTGGCTCGTTAAAGCGCGTCGGATAAAGCACACTATGCCGTTTTAAATCTTCTGGCTTTTTTATGGCCGGGCGACTCGCCAAGTAGCTAGGCGCCGCACAGGTTACACGCCGTACGTATCCTACCGTAACACCGTAAAGCGAGGAGTCTTTCGGGTTACCTATACGTATTGCTACATCCATATTGCTATCAATTAGATTCACCACATCGTCGTGAAAATGCCCGTTAACCCTAATGTGGGGATAGTCCTTAAGAAATTGGGATATTATTGGCGTTACATAACGTTCGCCGAACAAAATTGGTGCCGTGATATTAAGCTCACCTCTGGGCACTAAATCAATGCCAGACACAGCAGCTTCACTTTGCTCAATATCTGCCAGTATACGTGAAACATGAATGAGGTAATGTTCACCAACCTCACTCAATTTCACTTGCCGCGTTGTGCGATGAAAAAGTCGAGTATTTAACTGTGCCTCTAAATGTGCAATACACCGAGTCACCGCAGGCGCTGACATCGACATCGCGTCTGCAGCTCCTACAAAGCTTCCCGACTTAGCAGCCTCTGCAAACACTCTCATGCACAAAAGCTTGTCCATATTATTTCACTCAATGAAATTATAAATTTCAAAAATAGCTAATTATTAAATAAAAGGAAAGTTCTAGTATCGCTATCAGCTTTTACACATTTTCGTTCAGGTTAATGTTTTTACACTACAGCCCAATGCCTACAGGAGTTATTTATGAGACCACCGCTTCCCCCCTTTTCACCTGAAACCGCAGCGCAAAAAGTGCGCCTTGCTGAAGACGCATGGAACACCAAAGATGCGGTAAAAGTTGCAGGTGCTTATACCTTTGACTGCCGTTGGCGCAACCGAGCAGAATTTATTGAAGGACGTGCTCAAATAGTGAGTTTTTTGACGAGAAAGTGGAACAAAGAGCTCAACTATAAATTAGTAAAAGAGCTATGGGCATTCAACGCAAACCGCATAGCAGTGCGCTTTGCATACGAGTACAAGGACGATTCTGGTCAATGGTATAGAGCTTACGGTAATGAAAATTGGCAGTTCAACCTTGATGGCCTAATGGAAAAACGTATTGCCAGTATCAACGAACATCCTATTTCAGAAAGTGACCGAAAGTTCACGTGGGATGGCGAACGACGCCCTGACGATTTTCCCACTCTGTCCGAGCTTGAGCTGTAAACAATGTTGATAATAACACCCAACTAACCATTTCTATTGAGAGGATGAATTTATGACAAATCCAACAAGCAATACATTGCCAAAAAGCCCTATTGTTTTGATTCAAAACCCTAAATCTGGCCACTGCCACAAGGTTTCATTGTTTATGGCACTGAATGCCATCCCTTTCACAACCGTTGAGCCTGACATGGCCAAAGGCGAGCACAAGAGTAAACGCTTCAGCTCACTCAACGTGTTTAAACAAGTCCCCGTGATAACAGACGGTGATATCACGTTGGCTGACTCCAATGCCATTCTGGTTTATTTGATCCACGCATACGCAGACAGTGACTATTGGCTAGGAAAGGACGCCAAAGAAAAAGCGCTAATTCAACGCTGGCTATCAGTCTCAGCGGGTGAACTTGCTAAAGGGCCGGCCGCAGCGCGATTAGAATACGTATTTGGAGCAACTATTCATGTGCCCACAGTACTAGCCACCAGCGAGACGTTACTTGCAAACATCGAGGCTCATCTAGGAAACACGGTAAGTGCTTTTTTGGTTGGCGAACACGTTACCGCAGCAGACATCGCCATGTATTCGTATATAGCTCATGCCCCTGAAGGAGGAATATCGTTGTCCAAGTTTCCTCTTATCAATGCCTGGATAAATGCGGTTGAGAGTCTGGATAATTTTGTTCCAATGCCAGCGTCTGACATCGCACCAGCGCGCAATACCAGTCCGCATAGTTAATTGAGGTCGTTATGTCTCTACCTAAGCTATCATCCTTGAACCCAGCGTTTCATCAAGGCGAAATTGCACTGCAAAAAAAGCTGGAAATTGACAGGGAAATCGGTGAGCGGACGAATGGTTTTATCCGTAGCTTTATGCCGGAACAACACAGGCAGTTCTTTACATCCAGTCCGTTCACTGTTTTCGCCTTGGTAGACGAAAAAGGCCACCCTGTAGCCACGCCTGTTTGGGGAGAAGGAGATTTCATAGAAAGTCCCTCTGCTACCCAATTGCGCTTTAGCCTACCAGTAGAAGTTTGGAATATGATGCAACACTCGTTAAATCTCGACGTGACTTCAGGCAGCAAAATTGGAATCGTCGGCATTGAATACGCTACAAGGCGAAGAAATCGGTTGAACGGTACGATAAGTCACGCAACTAATGAAAACCTTACGGTATTGGTAGATCAAAGTTTCGGTAACTGCCCCCAATACATTCATAAACGAACCACAGTCAAAAAACAACGTGCCGTTCAGACTGCCCCAATGAAAAACACAGTAGGTGCCGGTGATTCTACATTTTTTACTTCAACATCGAATGTGCTCACCCCAAGCGCACGCTCGCTAATATCAAGGGCTGAAACGTTTTTTATTGCCTCACGACATAAATCTTTAGGCCATGCAGCGAATGAAGGGCTAGACGTTTCTCACAGGGGGGGCAAAGCAGGCTTTGTTAAAGTGGAAGGGAATTCGTTAATCTTTCCCGATTTTAGCGGTAATAAATTCTTTAATACCTTGGGCAACATCCTACTAGACCCACGCGTCGGTCTGTGTTTTTGGGATAATGAAACAGGTGACCTTCTGTTTATTAAAGCAAAGGCGAGTATCGAATCCCTCGAATCGAATATAACCGCATTTGAAGGTGCAGAGCGCTTTGTGTCTCTTTCGGTACTCTCGGTAACACATATTTCGGGTGTGTATCCCTACTCCCATGAGATTACAGACATGTCCCCCTATGCACTAAAGACAGGCGACTGGAAATAAGCGGTTAATTGATGAACCCTATCATCTAGTTAGCGTAATCAATTGGAATACCGTAACCAGAATGGTTACGCTTTTTAGACAAAAAGTCTTGGTTAGGTTTTTTAGACAAGGGCAAATGCCCGCGTAGACACAGGGGCAGAACATGAGTGATAAGCGTAACATCAAAACGTACAACAAACCCGCTGGCGGATGGGGAGCACTAAAGAGTGTAACCCAGAGCTGGATCCAAAGCGAAAAGCCACTTAAGAATCTACGAGCCATGCTCAAGACGAACCAAGACAAAGGCTTTGACTGCCCAGGCTGTGCGTGGGGTGAATCACCAGAAAGTGGTTTAGTAAAGTTTTGTGAAAATGGTGCTAAAGCAGTGAATTGGGAGTCTACCGGTCGCTATGTAGACCCAACATTTTTCTCAAAGTATTCGGTCGGCTCACTGAAAAAGCACACCGACTACTGGCTTGAGTCACAAGGGAGACTCACCCACCCTATGCGCTACAATGCTCAAGCAGACCATTACGAACCAGTATCATGGGACGATGCCTTCGCACTTATTGCCAAACACTTGAAGGGGTTACATTCCCCTCATCAGGCGGAGTTTTATACCTCCGGGCGGGCGAGTAACGAAGCCGCCTATTTATATCAGTTATTCGTACGCGCATTTGGCACAAATAATTTTCCCGATTGTTCAAATATGTGCCACGAAGCGTCGGGGCAAGGTATGAAACCTACGATAGGCGTGGGCAAAGGCACAGTTACGTTCAATGATTTTGCAAAAGCAGACACCATTTTTGTTATCGGCCAAAATCCGGGAACTAACCACCCTCGCATGCTAGAACCTCTTCGTGAAGCAGTACGAAGAGGGGCGCAAGTGGTATGCTTCAACCCGTTAAAAGAGCGTGGGCTTGAACGATTTCAAAACCCGCAGCATCCCGTTGAAATGCTAACCAATGGCTCTGAGCCAACCAATACCGCCTATTTCAGGCCTGCTCTTGGTGGTGACATGGCGGTTATGCGCGGCATCGCTAAATGGCTGTTAACTTGGGAACAAGAAGCCAAAGCAAACAATGCTCCTCCCGTCTTCGACCACGACTTTATTAACGCACATACCAATGGAATGGACGACTATTTGAGTGCCGTTGAAGCGACGAACTGGGAGCATATTGAAGCGCAGAGCGGTTTATCAAAAGACGAAATACGTCACGCGGCAACCATGTACAGACGTGGAGAACGGGTGATCATGTGCTGGGCAATGGGGATCACCCAACACAAGCACTCAGTAGCTACGGTTCAGGAAATAGTGAACGTACAACTACTACGAGGAAACGTGGGCAAGCCTGGTGCAGGGCTTTCTCCCGTTCGTGGCCACAGCAATGTGCAGGGGGATAGAACTGTGGGTATTAACGAAGTCCCCCCCAAAGCATTGCTTGACGCATTAGAGAACAAGTTTAACTTCGCCGTTCCACGAGAAAGAGGTCACAATACGATTCAAGCTATCCAGGCTATGGAAAGTGGTGAATCCAAAGTTTTCATCGGCTTAGGCGGTAATTTCGCCCAGGCGACGCCAGATACGCCGCGTACTCACGCTGCGCTGTCACAATGCGACTTAACCGTTCATATCGCCACCAAATTAAATCGTTCTCACCTAACCACAGGTAAAGACGCGCTTATATTACCCTGCTTGGGACGTACTGAAATTGACATGCAGGCTAGCGGGCAACAAGGCGTGACTGTGGAAGATACGTTTTCTATGGTCCATATTTCTTATGGCCAACTTCCGCCAAGCTCGCCCGAACTTCGCTCTGAACCCGCTATTATTGCTGGTATCGCGAAGGCGACGTTAGGCAACACGCCGGTAGACTGGGACTTCTTAATAAGCGATTACGACAATATTCGTGAGCTCATTGCCGACACCATAGACGGTTTTAAAGACTTTAACACCAAACTCGCTCAACCAGGTGGTTTTCATTTAGGTAATGCAGCAGGTGAGAGACGCTGGTTAACACCATCGGGCAAAGCCGAGTTTGCTGCTAACGCCCTGCCTGATTCACTGCTAAATGCTGACCTCGTTGCGAAAGGTGAAGAGCCGGACCTCATTTTACAAACACTGCGCTCTCATGATCAGTACAACACAACTATTTATGGTATGGATGACCGCTACAGAAACGTGTTTGGCGCGCGGGACGTTCTGTTTGTCAATGAACGTGACATTAAGAAGCTGGGTTTTAACGATGGCGATAAAGTCGACATTACGTCAATGTGGAACGACGGCAAAACACGCCAAGTTAAACAGTTTATGTTGGTGGCTTACGACATCCCGCAAGGTCAAGCAGCAGCATATTACCCCGAAACCAATCCGTTAGTACCACTAGAAAGTTACGGTGATGGCACGTTCACACCAACATCGAAATTTATCGCGATCAAACTTTCGAAATCTGAATCAGATGGCCGAATAGCAGTCTCTGCGGTGTAAGCTTTTCGTTGCTTATCCGGTACTTATCAGTACAGGCCCTTTGTTTCTAACTGGCTCGCTGCGCACTACTTTTCTTGCGGTGCGTAAGCTCTTGGAGGGTCATACTTAGGTACATGGATCAGGGTGAGACCATAACGGCTTGCCCACTTTACTGATAAGGCTGTAGGAGCAGATAGCGTCACTACCAAAGGTAATTTAGCTCTTATCGCTTTTTGAACCAACTCTAAACTGCAGCGGCTTGTGAGCACAACAATACCTTCAGGTTGAAAGAGTTTTTTGGTGGTGATAGCACCAATTAATTTATCAAAAGCATTATGCCTTCCTATATCTTCTCGGCATGCCAGCACATTGCGCTTAGCATCAATGTAGAGCGCTCCATGCACCGCACCGCTCTGCTGAGCTAATGCTTGCGCATTAGATATAAGGCTTCGCAATCCTTTAAACCAGCTCACATCAGGCAAAGGCGATACATCAATAGACGTCAATTGAGGCAAAGCGTTGTCTAATGCCTCAACACCGCAGAGCCCACAGCCCGACGCCCCCGCCAATTGCCGTTTATTTTCCTTTAACTTCCAGAACGCCTGATTGGCAATTTCAACTTCCGCATTGATGTGTTCTTTGTGATGCGTCAATTCAATACCGTAAAGCTGGCGGGGATGTTCGATAATGTCGTTACTTAAACTGAAGCCCACAATGAAATCTTCAATGTCGTTTGGGGTTATCAGCATTACGGCATAATTAATACCGTTATAACTAATGCTTAAAGCGACTTCTTCGGCAAGGGCAAACTTTTGAGTATAGGGTGTAGCATCTAAAACTAATGCGTGTTGTTCAGTGTTACTTTTCATGTGGCCAATCACTTGGAGTATTCACATTCAACCACTCTACGCCATCTTCATTGGACATATTTGCGAGACGCTTTTTGTTATCGCTTTCATCTTTACGCGCTATTTTTTTGAGGTCGCCTTCTTTAAGAGAAACTGCATTGAGAATTTCTAAAAATCCTACCACTCGTCTTTTACTTTGCTCAACTAGATAGTTGGCTAAGAGGGCTTTGGTGTCCTGAGTAACGGGTAAATAGAAAGGCAAAAAGCGTTTTTCCACATAACATGCCTTTTCAGCCTCTCGCCCTCGCGAGACTAATATTCTCAAAAGCTCGGGCGTCATCTGCGGCATGTCAACGGGAAGAACAAGTAGTTCACAAGGATTGCCATTGTGATTATCAGGTTGAGATAGTGCGTCTAAAACAGCATGTACTCCGCTAAGCGGACCTGCATCTTCAATTTTGTCATTCAAAAAGCCTGGCGCGTTGCGGCTAATTAACACTTTATCGCAACTCGCAGACTGTAAAAGTAACGAAGCATTATCGATGAGAGTACGGCCCTGATAACGCATAAGTGCTTTATCTTGCCCCATTCTACGCGATTGACCACCCGCAAGCACTAAACCGATGAGTGTCGTATTCACTTTACTCACTGCATATGCCTCCTTTATTGAAAATCTCCTCATATCCTTTTAAAAACTCAAAGCATTGCTTTGCAATGGGAGAGCTGGGTTCGCCTTTTCGCATGATGAGCCCTAAAGGCGAAATGGTTTTACCATCGTCAACAGTAACATAGGCGAGCCCTAAATCATCATTGGCCTTTGCGACGTTGGTTGGAAGGATCGTACAACACATCCCCTTTTTCACTGCTTGCAGTAAACAATGAACCGAGTCTGATTCAATAACAGGCTCATTGTTCACGCCCACATTAGCCATGTTTAACGTGATTGACTGCCTAAAGTGCATTGAAGGTGTTAATAACCCAAGTGGCAGTGATGAAAGAGACTGCCAGCTTAGGGTATCTTGCTCAAAGCAGTAATGATTAGGGTGATACAGCAACACCATTGGTGTAGCTTTAAACGGCAAAATATGGAAGTGTTGCGCGCTCATGCCTTCAAGGTAACAAAGACCCAGGTCAAGCTCGTTACGGTGTAGCGCGTTAACGATATACTCACTGCTATGTGTTTGTAAGGAAAACTGTAGTGCACTGTGCTGTTTTGAGAGGGTGTCAATAATGTCGATAGGATCGACACTCGCTAGAGGAACGGCACCAATCCGAAGTCGGCCAACTAAGGCACCTTTGCACGATGCAGCTTCCGCTTGTAATCCGTCACACGCCGCTAAGATATTCCTTGCCCATGCCAAAATTCTTTCACCTTCCGGCGTAAAGCCTTGGAATCTGTGGTTGCGAGCCACCAACTGAATGCCAAGCTCATCTTCTAAATTATGAAGGCGTGAAGAAAGCGTGGGTTGTGTAACATTGCACGACTTAGCCGCTTTACCGAAGTGCTGCGTCTCATCTAACGCGACCAGAAACCGGAGCTGACGAATATCCAAAGACCAATACCTTAATCATGATAGATAGCTTCTATCATGATTCTACCAATGGAATGCTTGACTTGTAAGTACATTAAACGCATGTTTTTAGAATAAGCCAAAAATCCCAAAAATATGTGCACATACTGATTGATAGAAACTATCACTCAAGATTATTCGCCCAGCATAGATTTAGCATTTTGTTCTGCGCAAGCGCTTCGACGCTGCTAGACCGACATCGCCTGAAAAATTTGTAGACGACGTGTACTAGCGCCTGTTGACCTTTGATGATGCCTTCTTACAACAAGTCCCATTGAAAATAGAAATAGCCATACCGTTGCGGCTTCACTTACTGCATGAGTAACCGTAGTCAAATAGCCAATATCAGCAAACGACGCTACAGTGGTATCACTTAACGAAATTGGATATGGCCCCAAATACCCTGTCATTAGGTCTGATGAACCACCAGGCCAAGGTTCGTCCCAGTGACTGTTGGCAGTGCCGGCTCCTCCCCCCAGTTCTACAGGAATAAATGTGGCGTTTTCAACAAACTCGCGGCGATAAATTTCCAAAGCGTACTCTCCGGTGTAACGCCCTGAACCGCTGACGTAGTTAGATTGGCTGCCCGCAATAAAAAAGTCGGTCGTCCACAATGTTCCAAATCCAATTACATGGGCCGTCTCGTGTACGATGACATCAAAAAGCGTACCGCGACTTTCTAAGCTAGCAAGGTCTGCCGTATCAAAGCGCATGCGGCCTTTATTTGCATAAACAAAAGTGCTGTCTGGTAGCTGAGTGATACCCGTTGGGCCAGCACTACCCAATACGCCACCCACACCATCAAGTGCAACGCCACTCGCATCTATAACAATATTGTGATTAAACTCGCTTTGAACGCCTATTAGGTAAGACTCCCAATAAGCGATTGCATCATCAAAAACACTGGATTGTGAAGGTGTTAAACCACCAAGATCGTTAATAGAAATTTTGAATAGTCCTGCATTTGCTGAAAAAGACACACACAACGACACCACAACACTGAAGAACCACTTAATTGAGACACCCATGGCACCCCTCCAAAACTAAGAAAAAACATTCGATGCAAATAAAATGAGTAACGTAGGCCTGTTTATCTTTGCTGTATTTCAAAGCTCAACAGGGTAAGGACTAAAAAACTATAGTAGAGAAAACCGTAAGTAGTTATGAGAAAGATTGCTTGTTAACGGCAAAAGTAAAAATTACTAAAGATCAACGTGTTGAATTTTTTAACAGAGAATGTTCAGTGGTAAGTCGTTCGCCATTGGCACAACGACGTATTGGGAGGGGGCGAATTATTGAAACTTTTTTACGTCGACTTTCCCCCTTACCACGCTCTGTGATACAGAGCGCGGCTACGAGAATGAATTTGAGGGCCTACCAGGTTAAATCATCTGGAATTTCATAATCGGCGTACCAATCATCTTCTTCTTCATCTTTACCGTCGGCTCCGCTCTTATCTAAATCAGCACGGTAAATAACTGAAGCCTCGTCGCGCTGCGCAATTTTGTCAGCAACGGGGGCTGGTACTAGTTCATAAGCGTCATCTAACAATACAACAGCCAAACGACCTTTTGTCACTTGCTTATGCATCTCTTCACTTACATACAGACGCTTTACTACGTTGTCGTGTGTAAAGTTAAGTAAAGTTTCGCCATTGCGCGGTTGTTTGTTTACCGTAATAAGCTGCCTTACCTGCGCAATAATTGAGCGCTTCTCTCGCTCCTGCTGTTGAAGCTGGTTTAGCTCGCGTGAGCGCGCTTTTTTCTCTTCAGCTGCTTGTTGAGCAGCAATAGTCGCTTCATCAACGACAGGTTGTTTTTGCTTATTCTTTTGCTTTTGTTTTTTGCGTTTATCTGCACGCGCTTGCTTTGCAGATGCTTTATCGGCCAAACCGGCTTTCAGTAGTTGGTCTTGTAAGGAGGCCATAATTACTCTCTGTTACTCTGTTTCTATTGATACGCTTTGCAGACGCTTACCGTCTTTTAACTACGTAACAAGCCCGAGCAATGTCGGGCTTGTGAATTTCAATTAAAGGTCTATTTTTACCTTTTCCGATGTAAAGGCGTTACTTCTTCTTGGCTTTAGTCGCTGGCTTTTTAGCGGCTTGCTCCTGCCATTTGCCATTGTCGTACCACGCAGACCATCCTGTTGCTTTACCGTTGTCATTCTCAGACATCACGTATTGCTGTTTGGTCTTCCTGCTGTATCGAACTATTGCAGGGTTACCATCAGGGTCTGTTTGTGGCGCATCAGCAAGATAGTAGAATTTCGGCGAAATTCTATCTCTAAAGCGAGCAAGTTCTTCCACTTTCGGCGCACGAGTTTCACGCGACTTTGGAAAGTTATGCGCCGCTAAGAAAATTCCCGAAGCGCCATCACGTAGCATAAAGTGCGCGTCAGACTTTTCACACGGAAGCTCAGGTAAATCTACCGGATCTTCTTTTGGCGGCGCAGCTTCGCCATTTCTAAGAAGCTTACGAGTATTCTTACACTCTTCATTGGTGCAGCCGAAATACTTACCAAAACGACCGTTTTTAAGCTCCATATCGCTGCCACATTTGTCACACTCAATAATAGGGCCATCATAGCCTTTTATTTTGAATGTGCCTGTTTCAACTAAGGTACCATCACATGTTGGTGTGTTACCACACACATGAAGTTTACGGGTTTCGTCAACCAAGTAACTGTCCATCGCCGTGCCGCACTTAGGACAACGCTTTTTAGAACGAAGCGCTTCTGTTTCGAGCTCTTCTTCATCGTCCACTTTCACGACTTCGTCACCAGGCGTTAAATTCATGGTGTTTGTGCAGCGCTCTTTCGGCGGTAAATTGTAGCCTGAACAGCCCAAGAATACGCCAGTTGACGCGGTTCTCACGTTCATTTCACGGCCGCATTTATCGCACTCAACACCTGCAGGCACTGCCTGATTCAAGCGCATACCGCCCTCTTCAGGGTCTTTCTCAGCGTTTAACAGTTTTCCGTAGAAGCCGCTGTAAAAGTCGTTGAGCACGTCCTTCCAATCTTTCTTGCCTTCAGCAATATCATCAAGATGCTGCTCCATGTTGGCAGTGAAGTCATAGCTCATTAAATCGTCAAAGTTTTCCATCAGACGATCGTTTACGATTTCGCCCATTTTCTCGGCATAAAAACGCTTGTTTTCTAAGCGCACATAGCCGCGATCTTGAATCGTCGAAATAATACTGGCGTAGGTCGATGGACGACCAATACCGCGTTTTTCAAGCTCTTTTACCAACGAAGCTTCATTAAATCGCGCTACAGGCTTGGTGAAGTGCTGTTTAGGATCAAGCGCTTTTAAGTCAAGCACATCGCCTTTTTGTACATCAGGCAACATGAGCTCTTCTTCGCCTTTTTTGCGAAGCTGAGGTTGAACGCGAGTCCAACCATCGAACTTAAGTACGCGGCCTTTCGCCGTCAGCTCGTAATCACCCGCTGCCACTTTAATCGTGGTTGCGTCGTACTTAGCTGGAGTCATTTGACAGGCCACAAACTGGCGCCAAATAAGCTCATAAAGACGCTGTGCATCGCGTTCCATATCACCTAAACTCGCAGCACTAATGCTCACGTTTGAAGGGCGGATCGCTTCGTGCGCCTCTTGCGCAC
>NZ_JAFLMX010000139.1:0-25080 GCF_017849675.1 Alteromonas sp. AO-Serp | reverse complement strand
TTACTACTATTACTTTCGAAAAAGCGATTATCGCTGCGGGTTCTGAGCCAGTAAGCCTACCGTTCATCCCAGAAGATGACCGTGTAATCGACTCAACTGGCGCACTGGAAATGAAAGACATTCCAGAGAAAATGCTAGTACTAGGCGGTGGTATCATCGGTCTAGAAATGGGTACTGTGTACGAAGCACTTGGCTCGAACATTGATGTAGTTGAATTCTTAGATCAGCTAATTCCAGCAGCTGACAAAGACATCATGAAAGTGTTCATGAAAGACTACAAAGACAAGTTTAACATCATGCTTGAAACCAAAGTGACTGCGGTTGAAGCAAAAGACGATGGCTTGTACGTAACATTTGAAGGTAAGAACGCACCTGCTGAGCCAGTGCGCTACGACAAAGTACTTGTTGCTGTTGGTCGTAAGCCAAACGGTAAGCTAGTTGGCGCAGATGCAGCTGGCGTAAACGTTGACGAGCGTGGCTTCATCAACGTTGATAAGCAAATGCGTACTAACGTTGACCACATCTTCGCAATCGGTGACCTTGTAGGTCAGCCAATGCTTGCGCACAAAGCGGTTCACGAAGGTCACGTTGCTGCAGAAGTTATTGCTGGACAGAAGCATTACTTCGACCCACGTGCTATTCCTTCAGTAGCGTACACTGAGCCAGAAGTTGCTTGGGTTGGTCTAACTGAAAAAGAAGCGAAAGAGCAGGGCGTAAGCTATGAAACAGCAACGTTCCCATGGGCTGCTTCAGGCCGTGCAATTGCATCTGATGCAACTAACGGTATGACTAAGATGATTTTCGAAAAAGAAACGGGCCGCGTAATCGGTGGTGCTATGGTAGGTACCAACGCGGGCGAAATGCTTGGCGAAATCGGCCTAGCTATTGAGATGGGTGCTGACGCTGAAGACGTAGCATTGACTATCCACGCTCACCCAACGCTTAACGAATCAATTGGTCTTGCGTCTGAAATCTTCGAAGGAAGTATTACTGACCTGCCAAACCCGAAAGCAAAGAAAAAGAAGTAAATTAGCTTCTTTGTTCGAACTACGAAAAAACCGCTCTTTGAGCGGTTTTTTATTAGGGCTTTGAATGTTTTAGAACCACTTTACCTGCGATAGCACAACGTAATGACGAACATGTTAAGTCTCGCCGAGTGTGTAGTTATCTAAGCAGGCTAGTATTAAGCTGTTTCTTTTCCAACCGCTACGGTGTCGCGTTCTTCGTCCATTTCATCGTTGCTGGGCGTTTTCAAATGCGCTGGCGTGAATTCTTCACAGTCCATATTGCGCTGGTCCATAAAGCGCTTAACCGTTTCGGCGCAATAGGCTTTTCTACAGCATTGAGAGAGCAGCATTTCATGACGTTGTACACGCTCGCGAATAAATCTAACCACGAGACCTCTAAGCCACTGTAAGCCCGCGTCTTGATCCTGACGTTTGTGCCACATTACAGACAGCGGAGAGCTGACAATTTCTATTGGCGTTTCAAATACCGCCAATTCCCCTGAGAAAATTTCTTTTTCCATTACCAAAGATGGTGCTACACAAATAAGGTTGCTCTCTTTTAATAACGGTGTAGCGTTATAAAACTGGTTTACTGACATTGCCACGCGGCGCTTAAGGCCTAAATTCGCCAGCACCTGATCTGTAGGGCCAGTCACATCACCCGTAACAGAAACTAGAAGGTGGTCAGCCGCAACAAAGTCTTCTAAGGTCAATTGAGATTTTGCTAATGGATGATCGGGGCGCATTACCACAACCCAGCTTGGATCGAGAACATGTTCGGCACGAATAACAGAGCCAGGCTCCTGATATTTTGAGAAAGTGAGCTCTGCTTCAGCATCTTTGAGTATTTTATCGGTTTCCATGTCGTAATTAGGAATGGCATGGATGTTAATACCAGGCGCTTCATTCTCAATAACTTTGCGTAGCGGCCCCCACACCATAGAAACGATGCTGTCAGTTGCAGCTATACGAAAGGTACGCTTAGCTGTTGCAGGGTTAAAGTCAGTTGGGTTAACGGCGACTTCGAGCTCGCCTAAAGGGCCCTGAATCTGGCTCCATAAATTTTTAGCAAATGAGGTAGGTTGAATACCGCGGCCGTCTTTAACGAACAGTTCATCTTTCCAAGCTGTGCGCATACGAGAAAGTGCGTTAGATACCGCAGGTTGCGTCATCGACAGCCTGTCAGCTGCGCGGGTAATTGCACCCTCAGTCATGATGGCATCAAAAATCATCAATAAATTTAAATCATGTGGACGCATGGTTGTCTCCGGTGTCTATTGCGGACAGTCTACTTTCACCTATCGAACAATGAAAAAAGCTGCCGTTTACTTCGTTTTTGGCTATGTAATTTAACTGACATAGTTTAGTTATAGGTTATAGCTAAAAGCATTTATTTTCCAAATGAATGCGACGAACGACACTGGTACACTATACCGCTGTAACCGTTGATTTCTCTGAGCTCTCGCTTTTTATACGGTTATTCTCATTTTCTCTGCGAAACCATTCTTCTAAATTTTTAAAAGCAGTTGTCTCTGTCAGCCCGATCTTCAATATATAACATCATGTGATGTGTTGCATATAAAAAGATAATTATTTTTATTGTTGGTGGCGATGCATAATACACAGCATCAAACTTTAGTTTAATTTTTAAGAGAATCTTGCAATGAAAACTTTTACCCGTTTATTGGCAATAGTAAGCCTAACTGCGCTTGTCGCTGCATGCGGTGGTGACGAGCAGGATCCAAGCCAATCAATGAGCGCTGGCGCAAATGCTGGTGTTCCTGTTGATGTGGCAACGGTAGTGTCTCAGCGTTTAACCGAGTGGGATAATTTTACAGGTCGTTTAGAGTCTCCGCAAATTGTTGCGCTTCGCCCACGCGTGTCGGGCTATATTGACTTTGTTGCATTTGACGAAGGCGAATATGTCGAACAAGGGCAAACTCTATTCTTAATTGATAACCGCACGTTTAAAGCAGAAGTTGATCGATTGACTGCACAGCTTGAAGAAGCCAAAAGTCGCGTTCAGTTGGCTGAGCAAAACTATAGCCGTGCTTTTAAACTTCGTAAAACCCAGGCGGTTTCTGAAGAAGTTCTTGATGCCCGTTTAGCTGAGAAAAACCAAGCGCTTGCAAGCTTAAACCAAACGCAAGCCGCACTTGAAGTAGCGCGCCTAAATCGAGGCTTTGCTCGTGTTGAAGCACCTATTTCTGGACGTATTTCTCGCGCAAACATCACTGAAGGTAACTTTGTTACCGCAGGACAAACAGAGTTGACTCGCATCGTATCAACCGACCGTTTATATGCGTATTTCGATATTGATGAGCAGACCTACCTAAACTATCTAACCGATAAATCAGCGGCTTCAACAGCAGTGAGCGAGCAGCCAGTAGCGATGCGCCTTGCTAACGAGTCTGATTATAACCACTGGGGTCAAATTGATTTCATCGACAACCAGGTTAACGGTAGCACCGGCACACTTCGCGTTCGCGCCGTATTTAATAACGAAGAAGGTCGTTTAATTCCGGGATTATTTGCACACTTAAAATTGGCAGGTGACACCGATGAACAGGGCATTCTTATTAAAGAAAAAGCTATCGGCACAGATCTTAATAATAAGTTTGTACTGGTTGTAAACGACGAAAGTAAAGTGGAATACCGTGCGGTTAAGCTAGGCGACAAAGTGGGCAGCATGCGCATCATCACAAGCGGCTTGAATGTAAACGACACCATTGTGGTTGATGGCTTACAGCGCGTTCGCCCTGGTGCCCAAGTTGCCGCTAACGAAGTGCCTATGGGTGATGAAGATGCTTTGGCAAACTTATCTAGCTGGCAGTCACGTGTTGATAATGCAACACAAGTAACCCAAAACATGGCGCAGTATGAGGATGTTTTATCTGGTGGTTCATTTGCCACAGGTACAGCAACAGCAGGTCTTAAGTAATGAACATTTCGCAGTTTTTCATTAGCCGCCCGATTTTTGCGGGCGTGCTTTCCCTACTTATTTTTATAGGTGGTGCAATTGCTGTCTGGCAACTACCTATCACTGAATACCCAGAAGTAGTGCCGCCTACCGTGGTGGTAACTGCGAATTATCCCGGTGCAAACCCAGAAGTTATCGCCGAAACAGTTGCAACGCCGCTAGAGCAAGAAATTAACGGTGTTGAAAACATGCTGTATATGTCATCACAGGCAACCAGTGATGGCCGTATGACACTAACAATTACGTTTGCCATTGGTACGGATCCAGATGAAGCCACAACGCTGGTACAAAACCGTGTAAATCGCGCGACACCGCGTTTACCTCAAGAAGTGCAGCGCTTAGGTGTGGTAACTGAAAAATCGTCGCCAGATTTAACCATGGTAGTGCACCTGACGTCGCCTGATAATCGTTATGACATGCTTTATCTTTCAAACTATGCTGATCAGTTTGTTAAAGACGAGCTAGCGCGAATCAATGGCGTTGGGCAAGTGCGCCTGTTCGGTGCTGGTGAATTCAGCATGCGAGTATGGTTAGACCCTAACAAACTGGCTGCGCTCCAGTTAAACCCTGGCGATGTGGCAGCAGCTATTGCCGACCAAAACCAGCAAGCGGCGGCAGGTAGCCTTGGTGCACAGCCTACGGGTACCAGCGAATTTCAGCTGCTTATCAATGTGCGCGGCCGTTTAAAAGATGAAGCCGAATTTGAAAATATTATTGTTAAGTCGGGTGAGAATGGTGAAATAACCCGTCTTAAAGACGTTGCGCGTATCGAACTAGGTTCAGAGTTTTATGCACTGCGTTCACTTATTAACAATAACCCTGCGGCAGCGGTGCCGGTTTTCCAAGCACCAGGCTCTAATGCAATCCAAATTTCAGATGACGTTCGCGCTCGTATGGCGGAACTGTCTAAGGCGTTCCCTGAAGGCCTTGAATACGAAATTGCCTACGACCCTACTGTATTTGTTCGCGGTTCGATTGAAGCGGTAATTAGTACACTTCTTGAAGCTGTATTGTTAGTTGTACTTGTTGTTGTACTGTTCTTACAAACATGGCGTGCGTCTATTATTCCACTCGTTGCAGTACCTATTTCACTTGTGGGAACGTTCGCCTTTATGCAGCTAATGGGCTTCTCGCTTAATGCACTGTCGTTGTTTGGTCTTGTTTTGGCAATCGGTATTGTTGTGGACGACGCCATCGTTGTTGTCGAAAACGTAGAGCGTAATATTTCTGAAGGCAAAGCGCCGTTTGAAGCCACCGTACAGGCAATGAAAGAAGTAACCGGTCCTATTATTGCCACAACCTTGGTACTTGCTGCGGTATTCGTACCTACTGCTTTCATGAGCGGTCTTACCGGGCAGTTCTATAAGCAGTTTGCCCTAACAATTACTATCTCTACGGTAATTTCTGCAATTAACTCGTTAACGCTTAGCCCTGCGTTATCTGCATTGCTGTTGAAACCTCACGGTAAAGCGAATGACTGGTTAACCCGTTTAATGGATAAAGTGTTTGGCCGCTTTGTATTTTCACCGTTTAACCGTTTCTTTGACCGTAATTCAAAGCGCTACACTGGTGCTGTGGGTGGGCTTATCCGTAAGAGCAGTATCATCATGGTGCTTTACGCGGGTCTGTTAGGGCTCACTTACTTCCAGTTCGCCAATACACCAACAGGCTACGTTCCGCCGCAAGATAAGCAGTATTTGGTCGCCTTTGCTCAACTGCCTAATGCAGCAAGCTTAGACAGAACTGAAGAGGTGATCCGTGAAATGTCTCGTATTGCTATGGAACACCCTGGTGTTGAAGATGCAATTGCATTCCCTGGCTTGAATATTAACGGGTTTACCAATAGTCCAAGCTCAGGCGTGTTGTTTGCAACGCTGACTGACTTTGATAAAAGAACGACGCCTGATCTATCTGGTGGCGCCATTGCTGCACAGCTTAACCAGAACTTTGGGTCTATAAAAGGTGCCTTTGTGGCAATATTCCCGCCGCCACCAGTAATGGGGTTAGGCACGATTGGTGGTTTCCGTTTACAGGTCGAAGACAGAGGGAACCTAGGCTTTGAAGAACTTGAGCGCGTCACGCAAGAAGTGATTGGCAAAGCGTGGGCACACCCAGCGCTTACCGATGCATTCACTAGCTTCACTGTTGCTGTACCTCAGCTCGATGTGGATGTAGACCGTGAAAAAGCGGTAAGCCAAGGTGTGAACATCGATACCTTGTTTACCACCATGCAGGGCTACTTAGGTTCGTTGTACGTGAACGACTTCAACTTGTTCGGTAGAACTTACCAAGTAAATGTACAAGCTGATGCCCAATACCGTCAGGATATTGAGAACATTACGCAGTTCAAAGTGCGTAATGCACAAGGTGAGATGATCCCGCTTGGCTCATTCTTGAACATTGAGCACAGTGCAGGCCCTGACCGTGTTATGCACTATAACGGATACGTCACCGCTGAAATAAACGGTGCAGCAGCGCCAGGCTATTCGTCTGACCAAGCGAAGGCAGCAATTGAAGAAATACTGGCTGAAACGTTACCACTTGGCATGACTTACGAGTGGACTGAGATCACCTATCAGCAAATATTAGCGGGTAATGCATCAGCGTTTGTATTCCCATTAGTTGTGCTTTTGGTGTTCTTAGTACTGGCTGCACAATACGAAAGCCTGCGTTTGCCACTGGCAATCATATTGATTGTTCCCATGACCTTGCTGAGCGCGCTTATTGGTGTGCAAGTTTATGGCGGCGACAACAATATTTTTACCCAAATAGGTTTGATTGTACTGGTTGGCCTTGCAACGAAGAACGCCATTCTTATTGTCGAGTTTGCAAAAGAGCTACAAGACAAGGGGATGGACGCGCTTTCAGCCATTAAAGAAGCAAGTCGCTTACGTCTTCGTCCAATACTAATGACGTCCATTGCTTTCATCATGGGTGTACTGCCAATGGCGGTATCAACCGGTGCCGGCTCTGAAATGCGTCAGGCCATGGGTGTGGCAGTATTCTCAGGCATGATTGGTGTTACCGTATTTGGACTTATCTTAACTCCGGTATTTTATTACCTGATACAGCGTAAAGGTTAACTCTCCCGTCTACCCAAGCGTTGCCCTCTTAAGGGGCTCTTTAGGCCACTCATTTGAGTGGCCTTTTTTTTGCCACCATTGGTCAGCTTTTATCTCGTTTTGTGAAACCGAAAAGCTTATATTCGCTTGTATCCTGTTGAAAACAGAAAGAATGGAGTTTCGAATGAAAATAGGTGCGGCGATAGTAATGGCGATGGGCATGGTGGTTGCTGTGTCTTTGCTTGGTGTTCAGGTATCTTCTGCCATGAACGATATGCAAACGTGGGATAGAGTAGTAACTGTAAAAGGATTGTCAGAGCGAGAATACATTGCTGATCAGGTTATTTGGCCTATTCAATTTGTCGACGCGGGCAATGACTTACCTCAACTGTATGACCATATTGAAAAGAATAGCCTTCAGGTAGCTAACTTTTTAGAAGAGAAGGGCATTTCAGCAGAAAGCATTACTATTGGAAAGCCAGAAATAAATGACAAATTGGCACAACAATATGGAAGTAGTGAAAAAGCGCCATTTCGCTACAGTGCCATTCAAACCGTTACTGTCTTTTCAAATGATGTTGAAAAGGTGCGAGCGCTTATGCAGCAAATTGGGGAGTTAATTAAAACTGGTATTGTATTATCAGACCAAAGCTACCGCGCTCAGCCCGACTATGTATTTACCCGCTTAAACGAAGTAAAGCCGGAAATGATTGAAGAAGCTACGCTCAATGCGAGAGAGGTTGCGGAAAAATTTGCCAAAGATTCAAAAAGTACTTTGGGCAAAATTAAGCGCGCTAACCAAGGGCAGTTCAGTATTTCTAGTCGCGACAGTCATCATCCACATATAAAGAAAGTGCGCGTGGTTTCTACTATCGAATACACACTTATCGACTAGCGCATCAGGCTTTCGAACATGGTATAGCAGTCAACAGGCCGTATTTCGTGCTATGCTTTGTCATATCGAAAAGGCCTGCGAGTCGAATTGCTTAGTTTTGAAGCAGCGTGGCTTAGATGATTGGAATGCCTTACTGCTAATGTCTAGTGGCTAGATGTTGGAGTATGCGTTTTAATTTATATTGATAAAGCTAAAGCGTGGCCACTGTTGCTTGCTTGAAAATGCAGCCCTAGTGGTATTCGTTTCACCTTTTGAAGGTTATGCCACTGACATGACGGAACAAAAATCACAATCCCAACAGCTGGAGTTTTTTGAAATTCCAAGCCCATGCATTGGTGTGTGTGAGTCAGGTCCAAGGGGGTTCTGTAAAGGGTGCTATCGAAGTCGCGACGAGCGCCTGTACTGGCTTAAGGTTGATGATGCAACTAAACGTAAAATAATCAGCGCCTGTGCTCGGCGCAAAAAAGCGGTGCTGACGCGCGCTCGCAAGCAACAGCAAAAAGAGCTGGGGGAATCAATTGGGCAGTTCACGCTGTTTGATGATCCGCCAAGTTCAGAATAAGCGGCCTTGAGTTTGTAAAAAGTAGACTGAGAGTTTCTAGATGTCGTTAGATAAGTATGTTTCGTATGCCGCGAAATCATTTACGTTACCGGATATTTGCGTGCGCCTGCGTTCAACATTAGACGATCCCCGTTCCAGCGCCGAGGATATTGGCGAGCTTATAAGTGCTGATCCCTCTCTTACCGCGAAGGTACTAAGGCTGGCGAATAGCTCGCTGTTTCGGTTTCCTTCTCAAGTAGAATCTGTTGCCAAAGCAATCAGTGTGATTGGAGGCGAAGCCCTGTATAACTTGGTAATTGCAGAAACTGCCAGCACAGCATTTAAACGCTTTGATACTAAGTTAATAAATTTAGACAAACATTGGTATGCATCAGTGTATTGCGGCATGGTGGCCAAAAGTCTTGCGATGAGACTTAACGTGCGCGGAGCAGAACGCTTCTTTGTAATGGGTATATTGCAAAACTTAAGTGAACTGGTCGTGGCCAAGAAAGAAACTAAACGCTATCAGTCATACCTGAATGCTGAGACGAACGGGTTACCGCACGTTAATCAGTTGGAGCATTTCGGTTTTACGTTTGCTCAATGCAGCGGTATCATACTAGAAAATTGGCACTTACCTATTGGGTTGTACTATCCGGTAACGTTCATGAATGATGAAGCTAAACATAAATCTGATGTAGATATCTGCGTCCTGTGTTTAGCAAATCGAATTACGGTAAGTCAGTTAAATAAAGAAAGTTACGCTGACATTGAACTTTTTACCCCTGAGATAGCCAATACAGTAAGTCTCAACATGGAAGTGATAAGTAATTCAATTGAATACGCCGAACAAGAAACGGCAAAAATTGTGTCGCTTATTCACTGAGCTTTCGGTGCAACAACTCCGTTACTTTACTGATAATTAGCAAAATGTAGTAAAGCTCATCCAGAGGATTGGTATAACAAGCGTCGTACTAAGACGTAATCTAAAAACTATAAAGCTCAACGTAAATCAGATTATGTTCAAAAAAATCTTCCGGCCAAGCATTGTTGTTGGCATTGTTTGTTGCTGCGTGTGTGTGCACGCAAGTGCGAGGGATCTTATACAAACCCTCTATCACGCAGACTTCACGCCCGACACCGATGACGAAATTCCTCGTTTTACGCTAGACGGTGAACTAGGTGTACTTGTAAACACCGGAAACACCTCAGCTGCCAGTGTGAAAGCCGCGGTCAATGCGGACCATGAAACAGAAAATTGGAGCAGTATCTACTTCGCAGAGTTGCTCTATAAAGAAAGCGGTACGCCAACAACAGAGCGGGACATCAGCGCCCAGCGCTTTTTCACTAGCGCGCAGTTCGACTATAAACTAATGACGCCTGGTCGCCGTCTTTTTATGTACGGTGATTACGAAGACGATCAATTTACCGGTTACGATCACCGTGCTTCGCTGGCAGCGGGCTGGTCTCAGCGCCTCTGGCGCAGTGAAGACAGTGAGTTTCGCTATAGCATTGGTCCTGGCTACAGTTTTATTGAAGCTGAAGAAGATAATGAAAGCGTAGTCAACGATGGCATCATTGTAAGAGCGTCCGCCGAATACAAATACCACTGGAGCTCAGGCGCCAAGTTAAGGCAGTTTGTTAGCACTGAGGCGGGTGAAGAAAATATGAAATCGCGCTCAGAAACTTCGCTTTCAGCCAACGTATTCGGTTCACTGGCGATGAAGTTATCCTTCATACTAAACCATGAAACAGACACCGCCGAAGATGTCGCAGCCTTAAGCACAGAGACCTCCGTGGCGCTGGTCTATCAGTTTTTTTAGTCAATTAGTGTAAATTAACGGGTTATCTTTGGCTTTTTACCGTGTTCGCATTGACTGAGAGCTTTGAAAATGTACACTGCGCACCGTTGTTTGCAGTGCTTGCCGCCTCGCGGCACTGTCTAGCAGATCTCTTTAAAAACTCGTGTTGTACCGCCTTGCAGTTCAAAAGGTATCGAGTACAACGAATGGACCGATAATCAATAGGATTGTTCAATGAAAAAGCAAGTGCTTGCATCTTTAGTTGCAATTTCTCTTTCTCCAGCCGCTTTCGCTCAGGACGATGAAGTTAAGCCTTTTACAATGGAAGGCGAACTAGGTTTTATTTCGACTTCAGGTAACACTGAAACCACGTCAATCAGTGCGGGTATACAGGCTCACCAAGAGCTTGAAAAATGGAGTAACGACTACGTTTTAAAAGGTCTGTACAAACAGGAAACTGTTCAACAAGAAAATGATGCAGGCGAGCAAGAAGATATCGAGTTTACTTCTGCACAGAAGTTCTTTGGTTCAGCCCAGGGTAACTACAAACTAGAAAATCCTGATAACCGTTTATTCGGCTTCGCTTCATATGAAGACGACCGCTTTAGTAACTTTAATTACCAATCAACTATTGCGGCGGGTTGGAACCAAAAAGTACTTGAGAACAAGCGCCACACCCTTGAATATTCAATTGGTCCTGGTTACTCATTCATCGAAACTCAGGATGGCGAGGATCTTGACAGCGTAATCGTTCGTGCGTCATCAGCTTATTCTTGGAAAATTTCAGATACCGCTAAATTTACGCAAACAGTGAGTACCGAAGTGGGTTCTGACAACACGAAATCTCGTGCTGAGTCTGCACTTACAGCTACAATCAGCGGTAACCTTTCAATGCGTCTTTCTTTCAAGCTTGATCACAACACCAATGTTGACGACGACGTTGAAAAACTAGACACAGAAACTGCAGTTAGCTTAGTTTACAACTTCTTCTAAGCCTACCTTATATGCTCAGCGCACCGAAGTAGGGCTGCGCACTTCAACGCATTGAAGTAAAATCACAGGCATAAAAAAACGCTGCACATTGTGCAGCGTTTTTATTTAGTCTTAAAACAACTCTTCTTAGTGAAGAATACGTGTCTTAATTGTGCCATCAATTTGCTGAAGCTCTGCAAGTGCCTCATAACCACGGTCTTCTTTAACATCAACTACTACATAACCAATTTCTGCGTTCGTTTGTAGGTACTGGGCTTCGATGTTGATGCCTTTTTCTGCAAACGCTTGGTTAATCTGAGTAAGAATACCTGGCTGGTTTTTGTGTACGTGAAGTAGGCGTGAACGACCAGTATGTTCTGGCAGTGACACTTCAGGGAAGTTAACGGCTGACAGCGTTGAACCGTTGTCGCTGTACTTCGCGAGTTTACCCGCCACTTCAATACCAATATTTTCTTGCGCTTCTTGCGTGCTGCCGCCCACATGCGGGGTCAGAATGACATTATCGAACGCGCGAAGCGGCGACTCGAATTCTTCAGTATTAGATTTAGGCTCAACCGGGAATACATCAATAGCAGCGCCGTTTAGTTGGCCGCTTTCCAATGCCTTCGCAAGCGCATCGATATCTACCACAGTACCGCGAGACGCGTTAATCAAAATGCTGCCTTTCTTCATTTGAGACAGTTCTTTTTCACCAATCATATCTTGAGTTTGTGGTGTTTCAGGAACGTGAAGTGAAACAACGTCAGAGGTATTAAGCAGCTTTTCAAGCGATTTTACTTGGGCAGAATTACCTAGCACAAGCTTGTCTTCGATATCGAAAAACTGAACGCGCATACCTAGGTGTTCAGCAAGAATACTCAGTTGTGTGCCTATATGACCATACCCAATGATACCAAGTGTCTTACCACGGGCTTCATATGAGCCGACTGCCGTTTTTTCCCACTCACCGCGGTGAGCCTTGGCATTTTTACTCGGCACCTGGCGAAGTAAAAGGATAATTTGGCCAAGTACAAGTTCTGCAACCGAACGAGTGTTAGAAAATGGCGCGTTAAACACGGGAATGCCGCGGCGTTGGGTGGCTTCAAGATCAACTTGGTTGGTGCCAATACAGAAACAACCGATAGCCACAAGCTTTTGTGCTGCTTCAACTACCTTCTCTGTAATTTGAGTACGCGAGCGAATACCAACAAAGTGGGCGTCTTTAATTTTCTCAATTAACTCGTCTTCAGGAAGAGAGGTTTTGAGAAATTCAATGTTGCTATACCCATTGCTTTTTAGTGTCTCCAAAGCACTTTGGTGAACACCTTCCAACAACAAAATTCGGATCTTATCCTTCTCTAATGAAACTTTGCTCATGAACTCGCTATCTCTCACTGATGTAATTTTGGTTTGCTTGCACCGCCAATCCAAGACTCTCAGAAACCTGCCATTATTAAACACAAGGCTGCGTATAACCTGCGCTGCGACGACATCGCTTTGCAACTCTGAAAGCCTTGCTTGGGCATTATTGCTACCAAGCTTTTATAATCACGTTGATTGCTTTCGTTATTAAGGAATTGGCCTTAACTAACGTAAAAGTTAAGACGCTTAGTGAACTTATTTAAGGACATCTAGACGTCTAAACGGAAACTAACAGAAAACGCGTTAAGTTGAAAGTAGTATTTTGTATAGCTTTTCACCGCACTATACGTCTTACTCAGTTATCACTTAAAGGTTTCAACACCACTATCTGTAGCACTTAGCACTATGTCCGCGCCTCGTAGTGCGAAAATGCCGTTCGTTACCACGCCAGGAATATTATTTATTTTTTGTTCTAGCTCACGAGGATTCAGAATCTCAAGGTTGTGAACATCTAAAATAACGTTGCCGTTATCGGTGACAACACCTTGTCTATATTCAGGATCGCCACCAAGCTTTACTAGCTCTCGTGCTACGAAAGAACGAGCCATGGGAATAACTTCAACGGGAAGGGGGAACGAGCCCAACACAGGAACGCGCTTGCTTTCATCAACAATACACACAAACGTGGTCGCCGCACCGGCTACAATTTTCTCGCGAGTGAGTGCTGCGCCTCCGCCTTTAATCATATGCTTGTGTTCGGTCACTTCATCGGCACCGTCGATATAAACCGATAGATTGCTGACTTCGTTTAACTCGAATACCTCAATGCCTAAGGCTTTTAAACGCTCGGTAGAGGCTTCTGAACTTGATACTGCACCTTCAATTTTGTGCTTAATTTTACCGAGTTCTTCAATAAAGAAATTTACGGTAGAACCTGTGCCCACACCGACAATGCTGTCTGCTTCAACATATTCGATGGCTGCTTTGGCTACGGCTTGTTTTTTTGCGTTCTGATCCATGGTCATTCTCCGACTTATTGTGTTCGCAAGTGTAACTTATAAGCGCACGTGAACCCACAAGTTCGTATGTTCAATTTGTTATAATGACTATCACGGCTTAGTGAATTGCAGTGTGCGCGAGGGCGTCACGATGGCATCAAGGGGGACATCCCATGGTGCAACGGGCAGAGCATCTACTTCTTGAATGTCGTGGGCAATACCCACTAACTTGGGCGCTTTACTACCCGAAAATGAATGTGAATCTGGCGCGCGTTGGGTAAAACTCAAAGTTCGGTCGTAGTAGCCGCCCCCCATACCCAGGCGATTGCCGTTTACATCAAACCCTACAAGCGGCATAAGAATAACGTCGCATTGCCTAACAGGAACGACGTTTTCACACGACAATACTGGCTCTTCAATGTTGTACTTATTCTTCACCAATTGAGAGTGCTGGGTATAAGACAAAAATAACAAATGTCCTTTACATACGGGGTGTAATACAGGTAGAGCGAATTTTTTATCATGTAAAGACTGCCAAATAGACTCGATAAAATAGGTTAAATTGACCTCGCCATCGTTAACCAAATATCCGGCTATGGTCGTGCTGTTATCAAGAAAGGGCAGTGTACGTAGTCGTGAAGCAATGCGCTTAGCGGCATCCGTATGTTGCTGGTTAGTTAACCCTCGGCGTGCCTCGCGAAGCTTTTTTCTAAGCTGAGCGCGGGCCTGCATGTCTTCTTTAGAAACGCTTGTTTGTATGGTTTGCGACGGCGCAATCTGCGTTGGTTTCATTGCTAAAGCTGGTGCTGAAGCCGTTTCCGTTGAATTAACCTTGTTAGACGTCAACGATCTAGAAGTGCCGCTTCCTGAAGATGAGGGGGACATGGTAGAGGAGTTCTCCTGTCTTACAATTGAGTTAGCTTATACTACCACGGCTGTTAAAAAAGGTTTGTTGGGCTAGGTAAAGATGACTCAGGAAAAATTACTGTGGTAAAACTACTTAGATAAAGCTCCTTAATAAAACGAATAGATTCATTGGTCTGGATGCCCTAAATAGTGATTGAGCACACGCACCAATTCGCTACTATCTATGGGTTTAGTGAGTACGTCATCAAGACCTTGTTTTCGCAAATATTCAGGCTGGGTAATGACATCGGCCGTCAATGCAACAATAGGCAAGTTTGGCTTAAACCCCTTTATTTTTACTGTTGCTTCATCGCCTTGAATACCTGGCAAATTAAGATCCATAAGAACTAAGTCGACGGGATTAGATTTGGCGTATTCAACGCCTTCCTCGCCAGTGCTTACCACAGAAAGCGACACGCCCAGTTTTTCAAACAAAGTTTGAATAACCACTTGGTTTATATAGTGGTCTTCAACTACCAATACATTTACTGAGTTATCTATGTTTACTTGGGCAACAAAGCTACGCGGTTGTGCCTCAACGAACTGGTTTGCGCTTAGGGCGTCGGCAGGTAAGGTCACACTTATTCGGGTACCGTGATTCAACTTACTACTAACTTTAATAGACCCGTCCATGAGCTCGACAAGGCGCTTCGATATATTCAAGCCTAAGCCGGTTCCACTTATCTGACGGGCGTTTTCCATTCGCTCGAAAGGTGTAAAAAGCCGTTTTTGATCGTCATCGCTCATACCAATGCCTTGATCAATGACATTAAATATTACCTTGCCGCTTTTGTATTTTACCTGCGCTTTTACTGACTTGCCGTGATTAGTGAACTTAATCGCATTCGACAGTAAGTTAAGCGCTACTTGACCAAATTTGGTGTCATCGAAAAACAACGAGTCGGGCACAGCGTCATCAATACTGGTGCTAAATACGATACCGCTGTCTTCAGCGCGGATCTTAGTAAGCGAAAATAAGTGGGTGAAAAAGTCTTTGGTATTCACCGCGCGTGGCATCACACGCATTTTCCCCGCTTCTATCTGCTTTATATCTAAAACAGAATTTACTATTTCTAAAAGCCTTTCACCGCTTTGGCTTACATGAGAAAGCGGGGTGGTAAATGACGAGGGCAAATTTAACTTTTGGGCTTCGCCTTCAAGCAACTGACTAAACGTATTTATGGCATTAAGCGGTGTTCTAATTTCGTGGCTTACGTAAGAAAGAAAGTCAGACTTGAATTGACTGGTGCGCTCAAGCTCTCGGTTTTTCCGCTTTAACTCTAAATGTGCTACTACCGACTTACTTAAGGTTTGGAGCGAGGCTTTTTGTGTTTCGGTTAGCTTGCGTGGTTTGCTATCAATGGCGCACAGCGTGCCAATTGCATGGCCAGACGGGGTAATCAGTGGTGCGCCGGCGTAAAACCGAATATCAGGCGCGCCAGTCACCAGCGGGTTATCGTGAAACCGGGGGTCTAACGTAGCGTTAGGTATTTCAAACACATCGCTTTGCAAAATAGCATGTGAGCAAAACGCGATGTCTCGTGATGTTTCTTCTGCGTCTAAACCAACTCTTGATTTAAACCATTGGCGGTTTGGATCAATGAGGCTGATAAGCGCAATAGGGGTTTCACAAATTTGAGAGGCCAGGGCTGTAAGGTCATCAAAGAGTTGTTCAGCTTCAGTATCAAGTACGTCGTAGCTGAGCAGTTCGGCAAGACGTTCATCTTCATTTTGAGGGAGGGGCGCCGCTTTCATAACCGTTGAGTTTAAACCTAGCTTTAAATAAAAAAGGGATTGTGTATTAACAATCCCTTAAACATATCATAGAGCGTAGGTGTCTATGAATAGTTGTTCCAGCTTTTTGTGGTCAACTTTAGTCGCTACCTTTATGGTATTTGCTTCATTCCATAGTGGACTCGGTGTTGTACCTTTAGGCGCAACCACGGTTTGCCCTCTATCTAGTGTCCCTGTTCCAACTCGAACGTGACCTTCAGTCAGTTCAAATAACTCAGGGTGGCGAAGGTGGGCAATCGGGAATGCATCGTGGAAGAAACACACGCGATCTTCACGGTTTTGCGAGTAGAAATCCATGTAGAACTGGGCGCTTTCTTTCACAAAACCACCAAGGGTATTGTTTTTCTCTTCAAGCTTTTCAACAAAGGCTGGCGAGAACGGCGTGAAGTTTGTTACGTCCAAACCAAACATGGTCAGCTCCCAGTCTGCTGCGAAAACGATTTCTGCTGCATGTGCATCGTTCCAAATGTTCGCTTCAGCTACCGGCGTAACGTTACCTGGTACAAACGCTGCACCACCCATTATGCTAACGCCTTTTACCAACTTAGGAAGTTCTGGCTCAAGACGAAGTGCAAGGGCCAAGTTACCTAGTGGGCCAATAGCAACAATGGTGATTTCACCAGGGTATTTACGTGCCATATCAACGATAAACTGCGCAGAGCTGCGTGGGTCAAGCTCGGTTTTAGGCGCTTCAGGTTTGATATGACCGAAGCCGTGCTCACCGTGTACGAAGTGTGCGTACGTTGACTCTGGGCCAACCCATGGCATGCCAACACCTTTAGTTACAGGAATATCTTTACCTGCAATTTCGCAAAGTGTCAGTGCGTTTTGCGCTGCCATTGTTACTGGAACGTTACCGTAAACGGTCGTTAAGCCAAGTACTTCAATGTCTGGAGACTGAAAGGCGAAAAAGATCGCCATTGCATCATCAATCCCCGGATCCGTATCTAATATGATCTTATGTGCCATCAATTTATCTCAGTGCGTCTTGCTAGTTGGCGTGTTTCGCTAAGAAACGATCCACTTCTTTTTGTGTTGGAATACTCTGCGCTGCGCCCTCGCGTGTTACCGCAATGGCTGAAGCTGCACACCCGCGACGCAATGCTTGTTTAGCATCGGTGTGGTTGCTGTATGCAGACAGGAAATAACCGATAAAGGTGTCACCGGCTGCGGTGGTATCTACCGCGTCTACAGAGAATGCTTTTACTTCTACAACATCGTTTTTGCGCAGCATCATTACACCTGCTTTACCCAGTGTAATAATAACTTCGCTGTGTGACCACTGCTCTTTGAACACTGTCACAATATCTTCAAGTTCTTCTTTACCGGTGATCGCAGCAGCTTCGGTTTCATTTACAATAAGTAAATCTACACAGTCTAACGGAAGCTGTTTAACCGACTCGCTCATAGGCGCTGGGTTAAAGGCTACTTTAAGCTGCTTTTCTTTCGCTTGGCGAAGTACTTCTTCAATGCTGCTTGTTTCATTTTGGGTTAGTACCCAATCTGAAGGACGCGTATCGTCTAACGCTTGCATTACGGTTTTTGCGGTAATGGTTTGGTTAGCACCACCAAATAATACAATGGCGTTTTCACCGCTAGGCGTGACTTGGATAATCGCGTGACCTGAAGGAACTTCTGAGCACTTTACGCCACGACAATCAACACCCTTCTTAATAAGAGCTTGTTTAAATGAGGCGTCGTTTTCGTGAATGCTGCCGACGTGTCTTACGTCTGCACCTGCTTGCGCTAAAGCAATAGACTGGTTTGCACCCTTACCACCTAATAAGGTTTGATAATGGGTAGAGGCCAACGTCTCACCAGGTTGTACAAAGTGATCTACCTGATAAACGTGGTCAATATTTATAGAGCCAAAATTTATTATTGCCATTTCTTCTTCCGTCGAAAGAGGGCGCTTCCCAGAATGCCGCTGTCCATGTTTCGCCCGTGAACCGAAAAGTTCAGGGCGGAAGTATCACAATTGCCGTAGGCTTCTCGATACGCGTCGAGCTTGCACAATAGCAGTTGTTTCAACTTCCTTGGTTTAAAGCATCGGCCAGGGACATGAATGAACTAGCAAACATCCCAGGAAACATTGTTGTTGTATTAACGCAACAGGGTATAACAAACGCGAGATCCAGTGAAGAGGATCACCTAAAGCGCTTTATAACTATTTTGCGTGGTGATTATAAAAGCGGTAAAAAAATATTACTTTTCTTGACCAATTGGTCAGCAATTATACACGCATATAAGAGAAGCTCAATAATAACCAATCAGCTATTCAGGCATTAAAGGCTAATGAACGTTGTCACGCTGTTGCTAAAGGAATTCCGTATCCAACACCAGCGATCTTAGATGAATTCTGACGATGTTGCTAGCCGTCCGGCAACGAATTTAGCTAAATAGCCGCAAATTAAATATCGTTTGAACAGTGAGTAAACAACGTTTAAGTACCGTTGTGTAAAGTGTGTACGACACAGTGTTATTAGACCTTGAATGTACTTTTGCTGTTTGTTCAAAGTTAGAGCAGTGGCAGGGCAAAATGAGGCGTTACACATTGATTTTTGCTAGTATTAACTCCATCAAGAGATGACAGTGACGTAAGTCGCCGCCAAAATAGACGGTAATTAAACGCTTTATAAAAGTGGCGCCTGTATCTCAAACTATTCAAAACAAAAGAGAACAATTCGTGGAAAAACAGCTCGATTACGATAGCGTAAGTAATAAATTGTCTCAGCAAGGCGTAATTGTTGATGCTGCAGAAGTGCATGGCATCCTGTGCGGTATGCTTTGCGGAGGCATGTCGCTTACCGACCAAAAATGGCTAGAAGCGTTAAGTGAAACCATTAATCAGGGTGATGCGTTTAGCGACCCTACCCAGCACCTTTTAAATAGCCTTTTCAATCAAACCTGTCAGCAGCTTCTTGAGCCTGAATTCGCGCTCAATTTGTTACTTCCTGATGATCAAGCACCTATCAACGATCGCGGGGCTGCACTAATAAACTGGGTGCAAGGTTTCATGCTTGGGTTTGGTCTACACCAGCAAGACCTTATGCAATGTTCTGACGACGTAAAAGAAGCGCTTGAAGACTTTTCAGATATTTCACGTATGGAAGAGCCAATGGACGCGGACGAAGAGTCTGAAAAGGCGCTGTTAGAGGTTGAAGAATACGTGAAAATTTCAGCAATTTTATGCTTCAGCGAACTGGGCCAATCACTTCTAGATGATCAACAAGACACGCCATCCGTACACTAGTAATTAACTGAAGATATTAAAAGTGGCCGTAAGTCGCCACTTGTTTTAACGAGATTTTTTTAGGGTTTTCTCTTTTATGATTAGTGCGCAAGAGTTTATCGCAAGGCAGGACCGACTGCTTGCACAGTGCGAGCCGAATAGTGTGTGTATTGTGCCTGCAGCAGGTATGGTAACCCGAAGTCGCGATACCGAATATACGTTCAGGCAAGATAGCGACTTTTGGTATCTGACAGGATTTGAAGAGCCTAATGCTTGGTTGATATTGTCTAACCACCCTCGTTACGGTGAAAGTTATCGTGCAATGGTGGTACAAGAGAAAGATAAGAGTGCAGAGATTTGGCACGGCAAACGGTTAGGAGCCGAAGCTGCACTTGCCCGATTTAGTCTAGATGAAGCGTTTGAGTTGCAAGAACTTGAAGAAGCGCTGTTAGCGTCAATTCAAGGTCAAGACAACGTGTACTTTTCGTTGGGTCACAAGAAAGACAATGACCTGTTATTTTCTGAAGCGCTAAACACCTTGCGCGATGCGCCTAAAGAATCACTGGCACCAAGGGCGATTCACGACTTACAGCCTATTTTACACGAAATGCGTTTATTCAAATCAGCGTGTGAAGTGGCCATGATGAAAGCGGCGGGTGAGATAAGCGCACGTGCGCACAAGCGAGCTATGCAGTTCGCCGCGCCTGGTTGTTACGAGTACCAGCTAGAAGCTGAAATTCACCATGAATTTGCGATGGCGGGAGCCCGTTCACCTGCTTATAGCACTATTGTTGGAAGCGGCGACAATGCGTGTATTTTGCATTACACGCAAAATAACGCGCAGGTAAATGACGGTGACTTGATCTTGATCGATGCAGGTGCTGAATATCAAGGTTATGCTGCGGATATCACGCGAACGTTTCCTGCAAATGGAAAGTTCACGCATGCTCAGCGCGAAATTTACACCGTTGTATTAAAAGCGCAAAAAAGCGTGCTAGATATGTTAGCGCCCGGCGTTACCCTGTCACAAGCCATGTTACATAGCGTAGAAATTATTACTCAAGGTTTAGTTGACCTTGGCGTTCTTGAAGGTAGTGTGGCAGAAAACCTTGAAAATGAAACGTGGCGTCAGTTTTACATGCATGGTTTAGGGCACTATTTAGGTCTAGATGTGCATGATGTAGGCAATTACAAAATTGACGGTGAAGACCGTCCGTTAAAGCCTGGCATGGTGATCACTGTTGAGCCCGGCATTTACATTAGCCAAGACAGCAACGTGCCGGAAAAATACAAAGGCATTGGTGTAAGAATTGAAGATGATGTGGTGATTACTGCGACGGGTGTCGATATTCTTACCGCAGATGTGCCAAAAGACATTGATGAGATTGAAGCACTTATGGCTGAAAGCAGAGACTAGTTGTCAAAATTTGCTAGGTTTACCAAGGTTTGAAAAACTGCGATAAGTGTGAAATACGGAACTTTGGTTTAAGTTACCGGTTTAAACTACCAGTTTAAATTACGCTAAAAACTAGCCTTTAATATAAAGAAAAAATCTCAGAATTAACGCTTTTAATAATTATAGCCTCTGGGCGACAGGAAAATAAAAACAGTGGAATCGGCAGCAGCGGTTGATGTAGTAATTATTGGTGGTGGTATTGTCGGTACTGTATTAGCCAAAGCACTCGCAGAGAAAGTATCTCCTGCAAACAGCTCTGGCTTATCTGTCACCCTAATTGATGCGGCTGACCCAGAGCAAACCAGCAAAAGCTTAGTCGACTTCAACCCTTTTACCGACACCCGAGTGATTGCCTTGGCAAGACGTACTGTTGAAGAACTGTCTCACATGGGGCTAAACCTTGATGATGTAGCTAAGCAGCACAACGGTGAGTTACCTCCTCAAATCAAGCATATTGAGGTTAGCGACAAAGGGCACTTGGGGCTTTTAAACCTTCAAAGCAGTGACTACCACATTGACGCGTTTGGCCAGGTGGTGAGCTTAAGCGCACTAACGCGATTGGCGGCAGGTGCAACCTCAAGCTACCAATATATCGCACCTGCCAAGGTAACGAACGTAAAACAGCAGTGCAATTTTGTAGAGGTGCAGCTAGATAATGGGCAATCGCTTACCACAAAGTTGCTGGTACTGGCCGATGGCGGTCGCTCAGGATTAGCTGACCAGGTTGGCATTTCAAAAACAGTCAATGATTATCATCAAACGGCCATTGTCTTTAACGTTCACACTCAGCTCCCTCATGAAAACAGAGCTTACGAGCGTTTCACCCAAAATGGCCCGTTAGCGTTCCTGCCTTTCGACAGTGAAATCGATGATATCAAGGCTAGTGGAAACGGCTTTTCAGTTGTATGGACCGTAGATACTGACGCCGCAAAGTCGTTAATGGCATTAAATCAACGCGCATTTATCAAGGCCCTACAGGAAGCATTTGGCTATCGACAGGGCAAAGTACTGAGAGTCAGTGAGTTGGCAAGTTACCCGTTAGCGCTTACTAAAGCCCAGCAAGTTGCTAGTCATCGCACAGTGGTGGTAGGCAATGCGGCACAGGCGCTACATCCTATTGCAGGGCAAGGCTTCAATCTAGGCTTACGCGACTTAAGTACTTTAGTGTCTGTGCTGCAAGTGTCAGCGGAAAAGCACGGCGAGCATAATTCATATGAAGAGAAAAACGATACAATCGCATCCGCTAATTTCGATGCAGGCGCTTTTAGTATTACTCAGCATTACGCCAATTCGCGTAAGAATGACAGGGATAACACGATAGCCCTGACCGATACGCTAGTTCGCACCTTTTCAAACCAGTATTTTCCAACGGTAATTGGGCGCAATGTGTCGTTATTGGCATTAAGCATGATGCCCCAGGCGAAAAAAGCGTTTGTTAAACACACGACGGGCTATGGCGAAACACCACTAAGAAAAAGAGATAACAATGCAGCATGTTGATATAGCGATAGTGGGCGGCGGAATTGTAGGGCTAACCCTTGCAGCGGCGCTTAAACACAGTGAATTGAGCATAGCAATAGTCGATAAAGCGGCGTGTTATCAGACTCTGGACGAGAAGCCAACGGCGAGAGTGAGTGCCATAAACCAAGCTAATATTAAAGCGCTTCAACAGTTTGACGTGTGGTCGCATTTGCAGCAAGACCGCGCCAACCCTTACACCGACATGCATGTGTGGGACAAAGATAGTTTTGGCGACATTCACTTTTCATGCGATGAAATGGGCAGTGATGCGCTTGGCGTGATTGTAGAGAATCAGGCTTTAGTCAATGCACTGACTAAATCTGTGAAAGCGCAGCCTAATGTGGAGTTGATCACCGCGGGTATTGATAGAGTATTAGCTGGCCCAAACCAAACCATGCTGATGCTTGATAATGATGACGTGCTAAGCTGCAGGTTATTAGTAGGCGCCGATGGCGCAAATTCGTTTGTGAGAAAGCAAGCTGGCTTGCCAATTACATTTAAAGACTACGAGCATACGGCGATTGTCGCTAATATCAAAACGGTAGAGCCGCATAATAATGTGGCGAGACAAGCGTTCACACCCACGGGACCGCTCGCGCTACTGCCTATGTCTGAGCCAAATGTATGTTCTATTGTATGGTCGCAAACGCCAGAGCAAGCGAACTTATTAATGGCATTGGATGACGCTGCGTTCTGTAATGCGTTAACTGCGGCTAGTAATAGCGTTCTTGGCACTATTTCGCTTGAAACTAAGCGCGCCGCTTTCCCGTTGACCATGCGTTATGCACGCCAGTGGGCGAAAGACGGTGTGGTGCTGGTAGGCGATGCAGCGCATACCATTCACCCGCTTGCAGGGCAGGGCGCTAACTTGGGAATGCAAGATGCGCTCGCATTGGCGGAAACCCTAAATGACTTAAAGGTGTCGGGCAAAGACATAGGTTTGTACAAGCACTTACGCAGCTACGAACGAAGCCGTAAAACAGAAGCCACGAAAATGATTGCCGCAATGGACGGCTTTAAATTCTTATTCGACGGCGACGACCCCCTCAAAAAGTTGGTCAGAGGAATTGGCCTCTCAGCCACAGACAAACTCAGCACCATTAAAAACGCCTTCGTCAGCCACGCCATGGGCCTATAAATCCAAAAAAATGGGGTCAGAGTACATTTAAATAATGGGGTCAGAGTACATTATTGGCTTTCCCTATTCAAAACCGAATAAATGTACTCTGACCCCATTATTGAAGCTTGGAAGTGTACTTTTTCACACATCATAGAAAACAGGCGGCAAAGCTTTCTAATTATCTATCTCGCTCTAAAAGCAAAGAAATGTACTCTGACCCCATTCTTGTGGTTTAGTCGTTTCGGCGTTGAGATAGTCAGCGGTACAGGATACTCTTCGGTATCCTTTTTTATTTGTACCAATGGCTTATGTTTACTTATCTTTGCAAACCTTATCGCGCCTTTTCCTTTGTCTGCGCTGCTTCCGTACTTACTTCTACTTTAATGACTGGTTCGGCGAATGCCGAAGTACCTGCTTCTAATTTAGCCTCGGTTGAATCGTCGGCGACAACAAACAGCAAAATGATGACGCTGAGTAATGCCTCCATCGATTTGGACGTTTATCGTCAGCACGTTAAAACACTGGCAAGCGATGAGTTTGAAGGGCGAGGGCCTTTATCGAAAGGGGAAGAGAAAACAGTCGATTACTTGGTAACCCAATACAAAAAGCTAGGGTTGAAGCCAGCCTTTGGCGATAGCTACACCCAAGCTGTGCCTTTAGCTAAAATAACGCCTAAGAACATTTCATCGTTAAAAATAGGCGGGCTTGATTTTAGCGCAGGCAGCGAGTTTACCGCCCGTACTCAGCGCATTGTTAATGACTACTCACTTACCAATAGTGATGTAATTTTTGTGGGTTATGGCATTAATGCCCCAGAGTACAATTGGAATGATTACGCCGGCCTTGATGTTAAAGGAAAAACCGTTGTAATGCTGGTAAACGACCCGGGTTTCGCTTCTAAAGATCCAGAGCTTTTTCAGGGCAACGCAATGACTTATTACGGTCGCTGGACATATAAGTACGAAGAAGCAGCCAGGCAGGGGGCAGAAGCGGTTTTCATTATTCATGAAACTATGCCTGCGGGTTACGGGTGGGGCGTAGTCGAAAACTCAAATTCCAATACCAAATTCAGTTTAGTCGACGACAACAACAATGCTTCACAAGTCGGTGTAATGGGTTGGCTTCATTTAAATGCCGCAAGACAGCTATTTGAAAAAGTGGGTATGGATTATGGCGAGCTTAAAGACAAAGCTTCAAAGCCAGGATTTATGCCCATCGCGCTAAACACAAAAGCATCATTGGGCTTCACCAATACTATTGAGCGTGCCGAGTCGCAAAATGTTGCAGGCATTTTAGAAGGTACAGATAAGCCAGAAGAATGGGTAATGCTTCACGCTCACTGGGACCACCTAGGCAAAGTTGAGAAAAACGGCCAAACCACTATTTACAATGGTGCGGTAGACAACGCGTCAGGCGTAGCAGGTGTGCTTAC
>NZ_JAFLMX010000131.1:0-4227 GCF_017849675.1 Alteromonas sp. AO-Serp | reverse complement strand
ATTTTTTATTCAAGCAGTAGATGTAATTCGACATCTAGTTCGGTCTCGTGGGCTCGGAGATGTGTATACGTGACAGAATTGATACTGGTTACTTATACAGTGTGTATGTGTATACAGTATTCATAAAAGAGGGATTTGGCAAGTATTTAGTTGTACTTTTTTCACACAAATTGGTGCTTTGTCAGTAACTATATAAAAGATAATGGTTTTTTTGTGCTTTCGAATTCTGAAGGAAGTATTCATACTCCGATTAAGGTAAGATGCGCGCGAATTTTACATAGAAAACTACTGTATAAAGCTGGAGGAGCGTTGAGCGCATTAATACATTTAGGATACTTGGGGATGTTCTTATCGGCATTTTTGGCTGCCACTATATTGCCTTTTAGTTCTGAAATTGTGCTTAGTGCTTTATACAGTAGTGGGTTGAGCTGGGTGTTGTTGCTTGTTGTTGCTTCGTTAGGAAATGTACTCGGCTCGGTGGTTAATTATGCATTGGGCTTCAAGTTCGGAAAAGAAATTGCGACCGATAAGTTAAAAGTGAGCGAAGCAGCGTTTAACCGTGCAAGCTACACCTTTACAAAGTGGGGGAAGTGGAGCTTGTTTTTATGCTGGGTACCTATTATTGGCGACCCTATTACTTTAGTAGCAGGTGTACTTAGAAGCCCATTTTGGTTTTTTATTCTTGCGGTAACGCTTAGCAAAACAGCGCGTTATGCTGCGCTGCTTTACGTGCTCGTTTAAAAGGTTTTCGACTTTAGTTTTCTCACGCCACTGCGTTTTTGTCTCTCGACTTCTTTTGGCTTTTCTTCTGATACGTCACATACCACTGCTTCATTCTAGGGCTCATTAATATCAGTCCAATCATCCAATACCAAACGGGCTCTTGCCAAAATGTCTTCTGCGACCAGCTGAAATGAAGTAGTGCAAGTGGCAGGATCAGGTAAATGCTGTTATGAAGCTTCTGCCACTTTTTTCCCATGTTGCGCTGGATACGCTTGAACGACGTAGCGGTGAGAGCAAAAAGAAGAAGTAACGCTGCCATGCCAACAATGATGTAAGGCCTGCTTACTATCTCGCTAGCCACTAGTGCCATATCAAGCTGGAGTTCAAACACAATGTAAGTGAGCAGGTGTGCGAAGGCGTACACAAAGGTGTATACGCCAATCATACGTCTGAATTGCATTGGTTCTGGGCTTGGTAACCATTTTGCAAGTGGGCTAAGAGTAAGCGTTAGTAAAAGAAAGTGAATTGCCCAAGTTCCAGTCTCATTGATGAGCGTGTTTACAGGGTCTGGACCAAGCTGATCGGTTACCCCTGCAAAAAACAACCAAGCGATATAGCCCAATGCGAAAAGGTGAATAAGACCTTTTAGGCTGCGGCGCTGCCATACAGAGAGTCGAAATGTTTTTTTTCTTAACGGCATTAAATGAACAACTTAATAATAATGTTTAAAAACTCTAGTTAAGAGATATTGATATGAATGACTAGCTATTTTGGTTGTGACCCCATAAAGTTACAGCTAGTAATAACGGGATAAGTCCATATCTTTGTATAGCGGCGCGACTTCGCTGTAACCGTTGAACATTTGGGTGTCGATGCGATTTCTGGCGAGTAGCCCACCTGTGGTTATTCTACGCTCGCTGGCCTGGCTCCACCTTGGGTGCGACACGTTTGGATTCACGTTGGCGTAAAAGCCATACTCGTTGGCGGCCAGTCGATTCCATGTGGTAGGCGGCTTCTTGTCGGTAAGGCGAATTCTCACAATAGACTTAATGCTCTTAAAACCATACTTCCACGGTACAACAAGCCTGATAGGCGCGCCGTTTTGAGGTGGCAAGGTCTTCCCGTAAAGACCAACCGACATGAGCGTTAACGGGTGCATGGCTTCATCAAGACGCAAACCCTCTACGTAAGGGTAATCAATACCACCACCGGTAAAGCGGCTTCGTTGACCGGGCATTTGCTCAGGGTCATATAAAGTTTCAAATGCTACATATTTGGCTGACATTAATGGCTCGGCTTGTTTTAACAACGCCCCCAACTCAAACCCAATCCAAGGCACCACCATCGACCATGCTTCCACACAGCGCAAGCGGTAAATGCGTTCTTCAAGGGGAAAACGCTTTGTTAAGGCATCGTGATCAAGCTCAATGGGGTTTTTAACCATCCCGTCAACTTTTAACGTCCATGGATTAGTTTGAAATTCAGTCGCATTTTTGGCTGGTGCATCTTTAGATGTGCCAAACTCATAAAAGTTGTTGTAGCTGGTTACTTTATCTTCAGGCGTTCGGGTTTCCGTTATTTGGAACTTAGGGGGCTGACTAAACTCAAGCGCCTTTCCTTTAAACGCTGTCTTTTCTTCCTCATCTTCCCAAAACCAACCAGCAGCGCCTGCCGACTTCGCTAACAGCGTAGACGCACCCAGGAAGCCCATAGATTTGAGCAATGAACGACGATTCATATAAACGTCTTCATTGGTTACGTCATTGTCAGTTAATTTTATTGAGGGTTTAAATGGTTTTGCCATTACTATACCTTTATCTGCCGTTAAAAAACGCCATATCTAAATAAGCTTCTCTGTATATATTTGGTACTTGAGAATGTTACAGCGCGCATTAAGCTTTACTTGATGTTTTAACAATGCTGTTAATACGAGACCACAGCAATTAAGTTTTAGGTGCGTGTTAAAATAGACCTTAAAACTCGTTAATAAATTTCAAGAAAATGTGGTGCTATCAAAACATTTCGACTTTGACATGCTGTAATAATGGCAGTAGGGTTTAAATCAGACAGGAAGTTAATAACGGCAGCAAAGGAAAGCACCCTATGAAAGTAATTTCGGCAATCGTGGTTGTCTTTTGTGTGCATGTGGCAAATACCAGTTGGGCTGACGAATTATCCAACATCGATGATGCATTTTCTTTTATCGAGCGTAGTTCAGATAAAAGTGCAGCCCTATATCATTCCATTATTTCAGGTAACCTAAATCAAAGCGACGCTGCTACGCTTAGCGCAATTGAAAACATATCAACTGACCCCAACGTGCAATTGCCTGATATGGTTGTAGCTTCACTCGGTCTTCAATTTTTATCTGCGAACATCACTAACGGCACTTCTCCACTTTTGCTGGAAGATATATCCGACCTGTATGAGAAAGCCAAAGCAAACTTTATGAGCGATAGGTTGCAACTTCGAAATTTTTTAAGCTGTACGCTTTATGGAAATAAGAAAGTCAAATACACCCTTAAAGCGTTGGACACTTTGGTTGATGCAAATGATGAGTATTTTAATCAGGTCCATATGAGGCACTTTAGAGAAACAGACCAGCTAACGCAAAGTTTAGCTGCTCAAATGTATGGGATGGTTACTAGAGAAACAGTCTTCATGGCGAAAACGTATCGCGCAATCCTTAACTTTCACAAACGCTATCCCGAAAGCGTATTGGATGAGCGCATTGATGTTGCGTTGCTATTGCGAAATTTAGCAGTGGGCTATAATCAAATGCGCGCCCAATCCCTTGAGTTAAGTACGAAGCGCTTGATCAAACAACTTGAAAATGAAGGCGTAATACCTGCGGCATCGCTAAGAAACAGAGTGTACAGCTATATTGAAATTGAACACATTCCTTGGTTGGTGAGTACGTCTACTCGTTTATAAGTTAAGTTCAACGCCATTCTTAGAAAAAGTAACGGCACGATTTGTTATTTAGCCGATTGGTTTACATATGCAAACTATCTTGAATACCGCCTTGTTTTGGTGAAAAGATATTGCTGTATAGGCGAGAGGCAAATTCATCCGTCATACCCGATATATAGTCGGCGAGAACGCGCATACCATTGTCGTTCTCACAGGCCTTGCGCCAGCGAACTTGAGTATTCTCGGGAAGTAAGCGGTCGGGATCTGATGCAAATGCCTCAAAAAGCTCCATTACCACCAGCTGCCCTTTGTATTCAAGAAGCTGCACGTCGGGGCGGCGTATTACTTTGTTAAACACAAAGCGCTTGAAGAGCTCTAGAGCTTGCGCAAATTGTTCAGGCATCACAGCGTTGAACGCCAGTAACGGATGAGCAAAACCCTCAACGCCTTTTATTTCAATAGCTGTAATAAAACTATTTACCAGCGCGCCTATGGCATTTTTCCTTTCGTGATGTGCAGCGCTAAATAGCTTATTGGTTAGCACTTCTATATTGTCTGACAGCCACGGTACATCTAGCGCTTTTAGCGGGG